>JAYTIG010000556.1:0-3298 GCA_043731995.1 Hyphomicrobiales bacterium | reverse complement strand
TAAAAGACGTGATGTTGATGCTCATCGAACAACAAAACGCCAAGGGCGGCTTGCTGGGAAAAAAGCTTGAGGCTGTCGTGGTCGACCCAGCTTCGAACTGGCCACTCTTTGCCGAAAAAGCGCGCGGTCTTTTGTCCAGCGACAAATGCGCCGCCGTGTTCGGCTGCTGGACGTCCGTTTCGCGCAAGTCCGTTTTGCCAGTGTTTGAAGAGTTGAACGGGTTGCTGTTCTACCCCGTGCAATATGAAGGCGAAGAAAGCTCCAAGAATGTATTTTACACGGGCGCGGCACCGAACCAGCAAGCCATTCCAGCCGTTGATTATTTGATGAACCAAGGTGTCAAGCGCTGGGTCCTGGCCGGCACCGACTATGTTTATCCGCGCACCACCAACAAAATCCTTGAAGCCTATCTCCAACTGAAAGGCGTGGCCAAAGAAGACATCATGATCAACTACACACCATTCGGCCACTCCGATTGGCAAGGCATTGTGGGTGATATCAAGAAATTCGGCAGCGCAGGCAAGAAGACGGCGGTGGTGTCCACCATCAATGGCGATGCCAATGTTCCCTTCTACAAGGAACTTGGCAATCAAGGCGTCAAAGCGACCGACATTCCGGTTGTGGCCTTCTCGGTGGGCGAAGAAGAACTCGCCGGCCTTGATACAAAACCGCTGGTTGGCCACTTGGCCGCGTGGAACTATTTCATGTCCATCGACACCCCGTCAAACGCCGCCTTCATCAAGGACTGGCATAAGTTTATCAAGAGCGACAAGCGCACCACCAATGATCCGATGGAAGCGCATTATATCGGCTTCAACATGTGGGTGGCCGCTGTCACCAAGGCGGGAACGACAGATTCCGACGCGGTGCAGGATGCCATCATTGGCGTGACGGTGCCCAACCTCACGGGTGGTTACTCCGCCATGCTGCCAAACCATCACATCACCAAGCCGGTGTTCATCGGTGAAATCCAGGCCAACGGCCAATTCGACGTGGTCTGGCAAACACCGGGACTTGTCGCTGGCGATGAATGGTCTGACTTCCTGCCAGGTTCCAAAGACCTGATCTCGGATTGGCGCAAGCCTCTACATTGCGGAAACTTCAATGTCGCCACTGCCAAGTGCGGCGGCGCATAGAGTTTTCACGGCAAGGCCCGGTTGGCGTTCCTCCCCCAACCGGGCACTCCTTTCGGGATCAATGATTTCATGCTCGCCCTCAAGCGAATTCTGATCGCCGCAGTTTTCCTCATGCTGACGCTCTCTGCGTCCTTTGCACAGGACGCGGGCGCGCTGGTCGACGCCTTGGCACAAGGCAGCTTCAATGAGCGGGGAACAGCGATTTCAGCTTTGGTGACCTCAGGCAGCCTGGCCGCAGTTCCGGTTCTGCAAGCCCTCGCCGACGGCAATCTTTATGTCCGCAAGTCTGACAATAAGGTTTTTATCGCCACCATAGATGGCGAAGCGTTCAAGCTCTCCGACCCCGTTTCCCACGCCGATGCTGGCAGCGCGCAAAAGTCAGAGCTTGAAAAGATCAAGGTCAACAATGCGCTGCGCGAAGTGATCGCAAATGCCACAGGTGGCCTTACACTGTTCAGCCCAGACACCAAGACGCGCAAAGCGGCAGTGCTTTCCGTTCTAAAATCTGGTGACCCTTCGGCCTTGCCCGCCCTTGAAAAGGCCACACAAGAAGAAAAAGACCCATCCATTTTGGCGTTGATGAAGATGGCCGCCGCCGCCGCAACCTTGAAAAGCGACAAGCCGCCAGATGCCAAGATGGCGGCCATTGACGTGCTGGCCCAAAACGCCGATCGAGACACCGCTGCCATGCTCACCAACTATGCAGCAAATGTGGACGGCGAACTGAAGGATCACGCGCAGGCGGCAGCAGACAAGATTGCAAGCGAACTCAACTCATGGGCCGTGGTGCAAAATGTCTGGTACGGCTTGTCACTGGCTTCCGTTTTGCTGTTGGCCGCCATCGGCCTCGCCATCACCTTTGGGGTGATGGGTGTCATTAACATGGCCCACGGCGAAATGGTGATGTTGGGAGCCTATACCACCTATGTCACCCAGCAGCTTTTCATCTCCAATTTTCCCGGTGCTTCGGACTATGCCTTGCTGGCTGCCATTCCTGCCGCCTTCGCTGTGTCTGGCCTGATGGGCATGGCGATTGAACGCTGCATCATTCGCTTTCTTTACGGTCGGCCGCTTGAGACCCTGCTGGCCACCTGGGGCGTATCGCTCATGTTGCAACAGGCAGTGCGCAGCATCTTTGGGCCCACCAACAAGGATGTGACCACACCAAGCTGGATGAGCGGATCGATTGATCTTTCTGGTGGCTTGTCATTGACGCTGAACCGCATCGCAATTTTGGTTTTCTCCTGTGTGGTCTTTGCCGGATTGATGATCCTGATGCGGCGCTCCTCCATTGGCTTGCAAATGCGTGCTGTCACCCAAAATCGCGCCATGGCCAATGCCATGGGCATTCGCTCGTCGCGTGTTGATGCACTCACCTTTGGCCTGGGTTCGGGCATCGCGGGCTTGGCGGGTGTTGCACTCTCGCAGATTGACAACGTGAGCCCAAACCTCGGCCAAGGCTATATCATCGACTCATTCCTCGTCGTCGTTTTCGGCGGCGTCGGCAACCTCTGGGGCACTTTGGCTGGCGCGCTGACGCTTGGCATTGCCAACAAATTTCTGGAACCGTTTGCCGGGGCTGTGCTTGGCAAGATATTCATTCTCGTTGCCGTCATCCTGTTCATCCAGAAAAAGCCGCGTGGCCTCTTCGCGCTGAAAGGCCGCTGGGTGGACGCATGATCCTGAAATCGCCCCTGCCCCTGATTCGCAAATCCGGCGCAATCTTTCTGGCAGCACTTTTGCTGGTTGGCCTTGCAGTCCCCTGTCTCAACCTTTTCGTGCCAACAACGTCGGCGCTCCATGTGCCCGACTATGCGGTCACATTGCTGGGCAAATATTTGTGTTACGCGCTGCTGGCACTAAGCGTTGATCTGATTTGGGGATTTGGTGGAATTTTGAGCCTTGGTCATGGTGCCTTCTTCGCCCTCGGCGGCTATGCCATGGGCATGTATATGATGCGCCAGATTGGCGCGCGCGGCGTTTACGGCAACGCCGAACTGCCGGATTTCATGGTCTTCCTGAATTGGAAAGTGCTTCCCTGGTATTGGCATGGCTTTGAATATTTCCCGTTCGCGGTGTCGATAGTTGCTCTTGCGCCCGGCCTTCTCGCGTGGGTTTTTGGCTGGTTCGCCTTCCGCAGCCGCGTCACCGGTGTTTATCTT
>JAYTIG010000555.1:0-3299 GCA_043731995.1 Hyphomicrobiales bacterium | reverse complement strand
TTCGCAACCGGCATGGAAAAACCGGGCATTGGTTTATGGAGTGGAATTGTGATGGGCGTATTTTCCAAAGTTCCACGGCGGGTCATCGCGCTATGGTTTCCGCGGCTGCCAACTGACCGGCTGCAACGGCGTGAGCTGGCGCAGAAAACGCCAGCGTCTGAAACTCCGCCCCTGGTTCTAGTCGCAAAAATTGACAATGCACTGCGCCTCTCAGCCGTGGATCGCAAGGCCACAGCGCTGGGTCTGGCTATCGGCCAGCCGCTGGCCAATGCCCGCGCCATGCTGCCCAATCTCAAGGTTGTGGCGGCCAATGATCCGGCGGATTTGAAATTGCTGACGCAGATTGCCGATTGGTGCGACCGTTTCACGCCATTTGTGGCGCTCGATGGCCAGCAGCGCCTTTTGCTGGATGTGACAGGTGTTAGCCATCTCTTTGGTGGTGAGCAGGCGATGCTTGATCGCATTCGAAAGGGTCTTTTGGCCCAAGGTCTTGCAGTGCGTGGCGCCTTGGCTGGAACCGCGGTGGCGGCCTGCGCCTTGGCGCGTTATCGCGATGGCGCTGTTGTCGCTTCCGGTGAAGAAGAACAGGCGATGAAGCCACTGCCCGTTGAGGCGCTGAACCTTGATGCGGTGACAACCCATGCGCTGCGCCGCGCCGGGCTGAAAACGGTGGGGCAGGTGGCCAGCCGCAAACGCTCAGAGCTTGTTGCGCGGCTGGGGGCTGCCACGCTGGCCATTCTGGATGAGGCTTTGGGGCATGCCGCAAAGCCGATCACGCCACGCAAGCCTCCACCTGATTACTGGCAAGAGCAGAATTTTGCTGAACCGGTTGCAAATGAAGAAGTGATCCGGGCGTCGCTGGCAGCGTTGGCTCTCGCCTTGGGCAAAGTCATGGAACAGCATGCACAAGGTGCGCGCTGTCTTGAGGCGGTGTTCTTTCGGGCCGATGGTGTTATGCGCCGCATCGCCATTGAAATGGGTGCGCCGACGCGTGATCCCGCCATGATTGACCGCCTGTTCCGTGAAAAGCTGGCAATGCTTTCCGATCCGCTTGATCCGGGTTTTGGCTTTGATCTCATTCGCCTTTGCGCGGTTCACGTGGAACGCATCGGTTCAGAAGTTTTGGGTCTCAATGCACGTGTCAATGAGGGGGCCGAAATCAGTTTTCTGGTTGATCGGTTGGCAACGCGTTTTGGCAGCCATCGCATTCTCGCATTTCGGCCGCATGACACACATGTTCCCGAAGAGGCTTGGGTATCTGTGCCGGCTCAACACGTACAACCGTCAAAATTATCGTGGAGAAAAATCCGGAAACCAAAAAATGCGCCACGCCGCCCGTTGCGTCTGCTCGCCAGAGCAGAACCGGTAGACTTCACGGGGACACAGCGCTTTGTCTGGCGCAAAGCACTCCACACTGTGACGCAATGTGAAGGCCCCGAACGTATTGCCATGGAATGGTGGCGGCATGAAGTGCCCCGGATCACACGCGACTATTTCCGTATGGAAGATAGTGACGGCAGGCGGTACTGGCTTTATCGCCAAGGAACGCCACCACAATGGTTTCTGCATGGGGCCTTCGCATGAGTGCCTATGCCGAAATCGCCGTGACCACGAATTATTCATTCCTGCGCGGTGCTTCGCATCCCAGAGAATTCATTGAAACAGCTGCCCAACTCGGCCATGCCGCCATTGGTATTGCCGATCGCAACACGCTGGCTGGTGTCATGCGCGCCTATGCAGCCTTGCACGAGATCAAAGGCCATAAGCCCAAGCTGCTGGTTGGTGCGCGGCTGGTTTTCGCTGATGGTACACCAGACATTCTCGCTTATCCGAGCGACAGGGCCGCATATGGCCGTCTGTGCCGATTGCTGAGTGCCGGAAAGCTGCGCGCGCCCAAGGGTGAGTGCCATTTGGTGTTGGAAGATATGTTGAAATGGCAGGAGGGACTGCTGCTCGTCGTGTTGCCGCAAAATAACGAAGTGCAAAAAGAGCCGGAGGTGAATTTCTGGAACAGGGGATTGGGGCTGACGGAGAGCCCTCATCCGGCCTTCGGCCACATTCTCCCATGCCAAGAGGCACGGGAGAAGGTCCCGAAGGGGGATGAGGGCTCTTTCCTCCGCGATGTGAAGTCCCTTCTCACCAAGCTCCTAACCCTTGCCCCCACGCGTGTCTGGCTTGGCATATCCATGCCCTATCATGGTGATGACCAGCGGCATTTGCGTGCTTGGCAGGAAATTGCTCACAATTCCAATGTGCCGCTGCTGGCCACCAATGATGTGCTTTATCACTGCGCGGCGCGGCGCGAATTGCATGATGTTGTCACCTGCATTCGTGAACATGTCACATTGGATGATGCGGGCCACCACCTCGAGGCCAATGCCGAGCGGCACTTAAAATCGGGCGATGAGATGGCGGCGCTTTTTCACCAGGCGCCAGAAGCCATCGCCGAAACTATCCACTTCGCCAGCCGCATCACCTTCTCGCTTGATCAACTCAAATATAATTACCCCGACGAGCCCATCCCCAAAGGGAAAACAGCACAGCAGCATTTGTATGATCTCGCCTGGCAGGGAGCGGCGTGGCGTTATTCGGGTGGCATCCCCGACAAGGTGCGCGCCGCGCTGGAAAAGGAACTGGCACTCATCGACAAGATGGAGATTGCGCCTTACTTTCTCACTGTCTACGACATTGTAAGTTTCGCCAAAACCCAGAACATTCTCTGCCAGGGGCGCGGCTCGGCAGCCAATTCCGCCGTCTGCTATGCGCTTGGCATCACTGCTGTTGATCCCATGCAGATTGATCTTTTATTCGAGCGCTTCATCAGCGAAGAACGCCGCGAACCGCCCGACATAGACGTTGATTTTGAACATGAGCGGCGCGAGGAAGTGATTCAAAATATCTACCGGCGCTATGGCCGCCACCGCGCGGCACTGGCCGCCACCGTCATCTGCTATCGCCCGCGCAGCGCCATTCGCGAGGCCGGAAAAGTGTTCGGCCTGACCGATGATGTGACGGCGAATCTTTCCAGCAGTGTCTGGGGCAGTTGGGGCAGCGCCTTGAAGGAATCCCAGGTTCTGCAAGGCCGGCTCGATCCCGCCAACCTGCTGATTGCGCGCGCGGTGAAGGCCGCCAATGAGCTCATCGGTTTCCCGCGCCATCTCTCGCAACATGTCGGCGGCTTTGTTCTGACGCAGGATCGTTTGGACGAATGTGTACCCATCGGGCCAGCAACGATGGAAGACCGCTTTTTTATTGAATGGGACAAGGATGACATCGATACCTTGCGCATGATGAAAGTG
>JAYTIG010000554.1:0-3301 GCA_043731995.1 Hyphomicrobiales bacterium | reverse complement strand
GGCAATCATGCTGCCCAGCACCCAGAGCGCGGCAATTGTGCCGCTCAATAACCCAACAGGAGACGACCATGGAAAGCGATTATTTCTCTCTATCTGCACTCAGTAGCGCCATTGAAACCCGCGATTCTGCGGCCATGCGCGGCTTCTATGCCGAAAACGCCCGCATGCGGATTATTGACCGCGACCACCCCCCAAGCAAACCGCAGGAGATCGTGGGGCGCAGCGCCATAGCCGCGTATTTTGACGATGTCTGTGGGCGCACGATGACTCACAAGGTCGAGAACGGATGCGTTGATGGCAACCACCTCGCCTTCACCCAGAACTGCGCCTATCCAAACGGAACCAGAGTGTTCTGTTCGGCCATGGCGGAACTGAAGTCTGGCAAAATCGCCAGCCAGACCATTGTTCAGGCCTGGGATGCTTAGGCTCAAACCAAGGGCCAAAAGCACCAACGCTTTTGGCCCTTCAACATTCAATCATTATGGAAGGACACAAATCATGCTTATTGCACGCTGGCAGATCGATGCCCGTTTTGGACAAAAACAGAAAGTCATTGATTCAATCACCCAATGGACCCGCGAAATCGCCCCGCAAGTGGGCCTACTCAAAGGTCGCATGCTAAGTGGATCGATCGGTGCCCTCGAAGCAACCGTTGAACACAATTGGGAAGTGGCTGATCTTGCTGAACTCGAAGGCGCATGGACCAAGCTCGGGAAAATTGAAGCGCACAACCAGTGGAGCAAGGAACTTGAAGCCAATGTCGTTTCGGGAACTGCCCGCTGGAGCATCTTTCGCGTGGTGTGAGTGACGCTTAAGTTCACTTGATACCAGGCCTCGGGGTCCCCGCAAGATTGCGTGGGGACCCGCAAGTCCAAACATTCTATCAAGTCCGCTATGGGGCAAAGTCAGTCATTTAGTGAGCGCAAACTGATTTCCGCTTCTGTCCCTAAGCGGAAATATATAAGAAACGCATGCTAAGCGAGGGTGTGGCTATTTTAGCAGAGCTATCTAACCCGCCCGACAGGCTTACAGCTGACAGGGGCTCCGAAAGTTTCCGTACGAACACTCATTGGCATGACAATGTAGCTTCCATCAATTGGCCGCTTGTTTTCAAAACGGATCCTGTCGCATTTTCAGTTCCGTAGACGAATGGTAGAACCCGCAGGCCATCGAACTACTGCAGGGCCACAAGTAGATCGTCAACTGAAGTCACGGTGGCCACGTTGCCGATGGCGAAATTAACCGAGGCTTCGTGCCAGAATTGGTTCATGGTTGAGCAGGCATCCTCAGGAAGAATAATGCGGTAACCCTTGTCAGCTCCGGTGCGCGCCGTGTGCTCGACTGACATATTCGTCCAAACTCCGGTATTGATGATTGTGTCACAGTCGCTTTCCGTCAGGATCTTTTGCAGTGCCCCGTTTTCCCAGGCACTCATTGTTACTTTCTCAACCACAAGATCACCGGGCAAGGGCTCGAGTCCTTCGATTGGCTGGGCCCCCATGACCCACGCAGCAGAGCTTGTTCCTTGAATAGCCCTTCAAACAGCGGTGCATTTCGCGGCACGGATGGATAGCCAGGGTCACAGACAAACCAGACATGAATAACAGTCACCCCTTGTTGCCTGCACGCCATGGCCAGCCGTCGCAGATTTGAAACGACGTTTTGCGATTTCGCATGCAATGGCGAACCAGAGGCAGCAAAGCAACCTCGCTCATGAAGAGCGTCGTTCTGCATGTCTTGAATGATCAAGGCAGTTCGCCGTGGATTGATCGCGGGACAGGGATCGGTTGCGACGGGCTCTCGTCTTGATGACATCACAAATAGCTCCGTTCTGAATGCGGCCACGTCCCCGCACTTTGCAAACTTCACACATCAATCATGGTGGCGGCGCGTGCTTTGGCGGGTAACAATTTCGTATCCCACGTCAATTTGACTTACGGCTCCGCGTGATTTTGTCGTAATCGCAGCAATAGCGGCCTTCGCCGAAAGTTCCCCCAATTCGCGGCGATGCGTTGCCACAGATGATAATGACGGCGATGCATAGGCGGCAAATTCCAGATCATGAAAGCCAAGAATTGAAATGTCTTCAGGGACACGAAGTCCCAGCTTGCGGCAATGCATCAGCGCGCCCAGCGCGAGGTTGTCGTCGATGCAGAAAATGGCATCGGGAGCTTTCTGCTTTTCGACAAGCGTGTTCATGATGGTGGAGCCCAGGTTAATCGTACTATGTTGAGGTATGGTGGCAATCAATCCGTCCCATGACAGATTGGCCTCATTCATGACCTGTTTGTAGCCACTTAGTCGCGCGGCGGCACGCACATCAAGAAAACCGACGATGAACCCAATCTTTTGATGTCCGAGGTTGACCAGATATTTCGTCGCATCATGCCCTGCCTTGGATTGGGATAGGCCGATGTTGATATCAATGGGATCGTCGGTCAGTTCAAAGGATTCAATGACAGGAATTCTTGACTGCAGCAGTAGCCGCCGGGCCATGGGCGTGTGGTCAACACCAACGACGATGATCGCCTCGACACGCTGGCCCAGCAAAGTACGGATAGCCTGCTCTTCCTCGCTTTGGGAATATCTGCTGTTGACAACAACAACCTGAAAGCCCGAATTCAGAAAGACCTCATGCAGCGCCTGCAGGTATTCCGCAAAAATGACGTTGTAGTGCGTTGGCACAATGATGCCCACCGAATGGCTGCGTGATGAAGCCAGTCGGCTCGCAGCGAGATTGGGCACATAGGCAAGCTTGTGAACTGCTGCATTGATGCGCTTTCTGAGTTCTGGCGATGCCACATCCGGATTGCGCAAGGCGCGGGAAACCGTGATCGCACTGACATCGGCCAGCTTGGCAACATCGTCCAGCGTTTTTCTTTTCTTCGTGATTTCGACCCCCTTGAAACATGCCTGCGAATTGGGCGCAGGTTGTTCTTATCGCCCGGGCGAAGCCGCCTATGCCACCGGCAATGCCTATACGCTGTTTTCAATTGCCTCTGTGGTGCTTGGCGGCGTTTCATTGATGGGCGGAAAGGGCAGTGCAATCGGCGCCATTTTCGGGGCTCTGGCATTTCGCACCATTGGTGATCTGCTTTTTGTGTTCGATTTCGATCCGCTGTGGCAACCACTCTTCCAAGGCGTAGTTCTGCTCCTTGCTGTCTGCCTGAGCGCTTTTGGATTGCTTCGAATCCGCAACCGATTGGAATGGTTTGGATGAGTGCTATTCTTGACCTGCCATTGCTGCGCTTCTTGCGCCGCTTTGATCCTGCGGTGACGACTGCATTTGCCTGCATTCTCC
>JAYTIG010000553.1:0-1141 GCA_043731995.1 Hyphomicrobiales bacterium | reverse complement strand
AGCTGTGAAGGACGCCGCCTGATGTCGATCCTCGTTACCAAGAAAACCAAAGTGATCTGCCAGGGCTTTACTGGTGAGGCGGGCACGTTTCATTCGCAATCGGCCATCGCTTACGGCACGCGGATGGTGGGTGGTGTGACACCCGGCAAAGGCGGCACGAAACATTTGGGTTTGCCGGTGTTCGACACTGTGGTCGCGGCGCGTGAGAAGACTGGCGCTGATGCTTCTGTCATCTATGTGCCGCCGCCTTTTGCGGCGGATGCCATTCTTGAAGCCATCGATGCCGAACTGCCATTGATCGTGGCTATCACCGAGGGCATTCCGGTTCTGGACATGGTGCGGGTGAAGCGGGCGCTCTCTGGCTCCAAATCGCGCCTGATCGGGCCGAACTGCCCCGGCGTGCTCACGCCCGGCGAATGCAAGATCGGCATCATGCCCGGCAATATTTTCAAGAAGGGTTCGGTGGGCATTGTTTCACGTTCTGGCACGCTCACTTATGAAGCCGTGTTCCAAACCACCAATGCTGGCCTTGGCCAGACGACGGCTGTGGGCATTGGCGGCGACCCGGTGAAGGGCACAGAATTCATCGACATTTTGGAAATGTTCCTCGCCGATCCCAAGACCAAGTCGATCATCATGATCGGCGAAATTGGTGGCTCGGCTGAGGAAGAAGCGGCTGAGTTCCTGCGCAAGAACAAAGTGAAGAAGCCCATGGCAGGCTTTATAGCCGGTGTCACGGCCCCTCCTGGCCGCCGCATGGGCCATGCTGGCGCCATCATTTCGGGCGGCAAGGGCGATGCAGGTTCCAAGGTGGATGCCATGAAACGGGCAGGCATTGCCGTTTCGGCTTCGCCTGCCATGTTGGGTGAAACTTTGTTGAAGAAGCTGAAGCGGAGCCGTTAGCAGCAAAGATCGTCATTCCGGCGAAAGCCGGAACCCCCTGAGAGCGTTCATCATGCGAAATGGGTCCCGGCTTTCGCCGGGATGACGGAGTGAGGGGTTGTAGTAGTAGCTTCTTTACCTATCTTAAGGTAAAGTAACTTGGTCTGCCCAAAAGCAGGCGCACATTTGGTTTACACGGGCATTTGAGCCTGACCGGCAAGCTGGCGATTGTGCCAGAGGCTGGAGCTGAACGATGGTG
>JAYTIG010000552.1:0-1143 GCA_043731995.1 Hyphomicrobiales bacterium | reverse complement strand
GCTGCTCAGCCTTGTCGTCAGCGGCAGGAAAATAGCTGATTGAGACCAGCCAAGAATTTTCCCCCAATAGTGGTGCCGCGACCGGATTGGCCTTGTCAGCAGGATTTGAACCCGGCGGCTGCTTGGGGCCGAACGCCGCAATGGCACGAAAAACCTTGTCGGAATCCGAACCATCATAAACAAATGAGATGTCACGCTTCTCGCCCTTCAATGCCAAAGCGATGAGTTTCTTCTCATAGGCAGAAGGAAACAAGACGTCTGGCTTCAAGGAGAAATCGACCTTCTTCGTGCCCTGGATTTTGCCGACCCCATTGCCTGCCGCATCGCGCGAGATGCTGATGTGCTGCTCATCGCCTGCCACCTGATTGATATATTGGGTTTGGCGCACTTCGAAGCTTTTGCCGTCACCCGCCTCAAAAGTTGCGGCCTGCAGGTCTACACGCTTCTGGCCAGTGTCCCCGGCATAGATATTGGCCACGCGGCTATCCACTTCATAGCCGGCGCAATCATTGCCAGTGAGCTCATAGGCGATGCGCCCATCAAGCGGCGTGGATCCGCCGTTCTGGCTCACGCGTGATGGCTCAAAGACATAGAGTGCACGGTTTGGTGCAAGGCTTTGGGCCTGAATGGGGGATGAGAGCCCCAGCAGAACGAGTGCCGCCCCAGCGGCGCGGATGGATTGATGCATTTCTTCTTCTGCTTTTTTGCTGAATCGAGGTTATCATAGATCGTGAAATCATGGAAACAATGAGACATGAACAATGAAAAAGATTGAAGCGCGACTGCAGGAACTGGGCATTACCCTGCCTCCGGCAGCAAAGCCCGTGGCCAATTACGTGCCTTGGGTGGTGAGTGGCAAGTTTGTCTACATCGCAGGCCAATTGCCGATGAAGGACGGCAAGCTCGCCTTGACAGGAGCTGTCGGCGCCGCCGTAACTACAGAAGATGCTGCGACTGCGGCGCGCATTGCGGGCCTCAATGTGCTTTCACAGCTGCGTGAAGCCTGCGGCGGTGATCTCGACCGGGTGGTCCGCATCGTGAAGCTGGTTGGCTTTGTGTATTGTGGGCCGCTGTTCACGGACATACCCAAAGTGGTGAACGGTGCCTCCGACCTGATGGTGGAAGTTTTTGGCGATGCCGGAA
>JAYTIG010000551.1:0-1143 GCA_043731995.1 Hyphomicrobiales bacterium | reverse complement strand
GTTTTCAGGCCGGGCTTTCCTGGATCACCATTTTGCGCAAGCGTGAGAATTTCCGCGCTGCCTTTGATGGTTTCAAGCCAGAAGCGATTGTGAATTACAGGCCCGCGAAGATTGAAGCGCTGATGCTAGATGCTGGCATCGTGCGCAACCGCTTGAAAATTGAGGGTACAGTGAAAAGTGCCGAGGCCTATCTCAAGATGGAAGATTTCTCGGCCTATCTGTGGGAACAGGTTGGCGGAAAGCCAATCAACATGAAACATGAAAACCTGAAGCAAATTCCCGGCAAGACAGTGCTGACCGAAAAGATTTCGAAAGACTTGTTGAAACGTGGGTTCAAATTTGTGGGCCCCACGATTGTCTATGCCTTTATGCAAGCTTGCGGGCTTTACAATGATCATCTCATCACCTGCCACCGCCATGCGGCGGTGAAGAAACTGGTGCGCTAGATCCATGGCCCGGGCCTGGCAACGCATGCTATCGGGCCGCAGGCTGGATTTGCTCGATCCATCGCCGCTAGACATTGAGATAGAAGACATCGCCCATGGTCTCGCGCGCGTGGCGCGGTGGAATGGGCAAACCAAGGGCGACACTGCTTTCTCGGTGGCGCAGCATTGCCTTTTGGTGGAGGCAATTTTTGGCCATACGCATAAGGAAATTGGGAAGGCGCAGAGGCGGGCCGCATTGCTGCACGATGCTGCTGAATATGTGATCGGCGATATGATTTCACCCTTCAAGGCAGCTTTGGGTGTGGATTACAAAGCATTTGAAAAGCGTTTGATGGCGGCCATTCATGTGCGGTTTGAATTGCCACCCGCGATGGATGAGGCGCTGGAGGCCAATATCAAACAGGCCGACAAGATGGCGGCCTATCTGGAGGCCACGCAGCTCGCCGGCTTTTCGCTGGATGAAGCGGAGAAGTTTTTCGGCCGGCCCAAGGGCCTCAATGGTGCAGGTTCCGCGCAATTTCATCAGCTCAAACCCATGGCGCCGAATGAGGCCAAGGCGCTTTATCTGGAGAGGTTCAAAGCTCTGTCATGATCATTGTGTGTGGCCTTGCCCAAGCCCAGGAACAGATTGACCAACACGGCGCGCGTTCTGTCATTGGCGTATTGGGGCCGGAAACGCCACATCCCACTTATCGCG
>JAYTIG010000550.1:0-3327 GCA_043731995.1 Hyphomicrobiales bacterium | reverse complement strand
TGGCCAAACTGGGCATGCGCGTCAATCAGGATGGCCGCAACCGCAATGCACTTGAACTGATTGCAATGCCGGATGTGGGGCTTGAAAAGGCAGAGACCATTTGGCCCGTCCTTGCCAGCCTGCCCGCCTTCGCCAAGGAAGCGCTGGAAGCTGATGCCCTCTACGCTGGCTATATTGACAGGCAGGAGGCGGAGATCGCTTCTCTCCGCAAGGATGAGGGCGTTCTGATCCCTACCGATATCGACTATTTCGCCATACCAAGTCTGTCCATGGAACTCCGCCAGAAACTGTCACGCGCCATGCCAGGCACACTGGCTCAAGCGGCCCGGTTGGAAGGTATGACGCCCGCAGGCCTTGCCTGCCTGTTGGGCCACGTCAAAAAACCCAGGGTCAAGGCGGTGGCGTGAGTGACTAATTCGATCAGCCCTGACACTTGGGCGGCACTTGGTGTTTCACGTGAATCCTTGGGGCGAATCGAGGTTTTGGTTTCAGTCTTGGAGAGTTGGCAGAAGCGCATCAACCTGATCGCGCCCTCAACTCTTTCCCAAGTCTGGAACCGTCACATTTTGGATTCCGCACAGCTTCTGCCCCTGATCCCCAAAGGCGTAGAGGCAATTGCCGATCTGGGGTCTGGCGGTGGCTTTCCTTCTTTGGTCTTGGCCGCTATTCAGCCGGCCAAAGTTCACCTCTATGAGTCCAACGCCAAGAAGGCGGCTTTCCTTGAAGAGGCGTTGCGGCAGATGAAAGTTGAAGGTGTGGTTCAGCGCCAGCGGCTTGAACGGCGCAAAGCTCCACCAAACATGCCGCATGTGCAACTTGTCACCGCACGCGCCTTTGCGCCTTTGGATGAGCTTTTGGCCTATGCAGAGCCCTTTATGACAGAGGGTGCGACAGGTCTTTTCCACAAGGGCCAAGATATTGATGCGGAATTGACGCAAGCTGCTAAGTCTTGGAAAATCTCGGCCCAGAAACATTCCAGCCTCACTGATTCGAAAGCTGTTATCCTGGACGTGAAGGAGATCACCCATGTTAACCGAAATTAGTGGCAGCAGACCGCGCATTCTGGCTGTAGCCAATCAGAAGGGTGGCGTGGGCAAGACCACAACAGCCATCAATCTCGGCACAGCGCTGGCCGCTGTGGGTGAAAGCGTATTGGTGATTGACCTTGACCCGCAAGGCAATGCTTCAACAGGACTTGGCATTGCCCGTCGCGCTCATCAGAAATCGTCATACCATGTTTTGATCGGTGAGGCTGACATTGATCAGGTGATCGTTGAATCAGCCATACCACGCCTGCACTGCGCACCCGCAACGATTGACCTTCTTGGCGCTGAACTGGAGCTGGCCGACATGCAGCGCAAGACGCACAGGCTGCATGATGCGATCCAATTGATGCAGCTGATTCCCGGCCGCAGCTACAGCTATATTCTGGTCGATTGCCCGCCATCATTGAACTTGCTGACCATCAATTCATTGACGGCAGCCGATGCCATTTTGGTACCGCTGCAATGTGAATTCTTCGCTCTCGAAGGCCTGAGCCAACTTCTCAAAACAGTGGAGCGGGTGCGGAGCACACTCAATCCGCGCCTCATCATTCAGGGCGTTGTGCTCACCATGTTTGACAAACGCAACTCGCTCTCAGACCAAGTGGCGCAGGACGTGCGCGGGGTCTTGGGCGACAAAGTCTATGACACTGTCATCCCGCGCAATGTGCGGGTTTCTGAAGCCCCGTCCTATGGCAAACCAGTTTTGCTCTATGATCACGCCTGCGTCGGCTCTCAGGCTTATATCCGCTTGGCTTCCGAAGTGATTCGCCGCGAGCGCGATTTGCGTGCCGCTTGAATCGATTCATAACCGAAACAAAAAAGTCTAGAGGCATTTATTCATGACACAGGCACAAAAGCGTAGGTTGGGCAGGGGGCTCGCCGCGCTGATTGGAGATGACACATCAGAAGAATCAGTGGTGCAGGACATACGCGCGCTACGCCATATTCCAATCGAACTTCTCCATGCCAATCCGCATAATCCGCGCAAACATTTTGCGGAAGAAGATCTCAACACGCTGGCCCAGTCCATCAAGGCCAAGGGTCTGCTTTCGCCCATTCTGGTGCGGCCCAAGGCGGACGGTTCTTTCGAAATTGTCGCCGGTGAAAGGCGCTGGCGCGCCAGCCAGCGCGCGGGCCTGCATGACTTGCCGGTTCTGGTGCGTGAACTCGACGACAAAGAGACCTTGGCGATTGCGCTCATTGAAAATATCCAACGCGCGGATTTGAATCCGCTGGAAGAAGCGCGCGCCTACCGCCAACTCATGGAGCAATATGCTTACACCCAGCAAGCGCTGGCCGATGAAGTGGGAAAGAGCCGGAGCCATGTAGCCAACACGATGCGCTTGCTGAATTTGCCAGATGCCACGCAGAAGAAAATCGAAGATGGCAGCCTGACAGCCGGCCATGCCCGTGCGCTCATCGCCACAGACACGCCAGAAGAACTTGCAGACAAGATCATCAAGCTCAATCTTACTGTGCGCCAGGCGGAAGATCTTGCCCGTGAAACAACGCCCGGCTCAAAGAAGACTAAATCAAAATCCGAAAAAGATGCCGATACCCGCGCATTGGAAAAGCAGATGAGCGAGGCCATGGGTCTCAGCGTTGAAATCAAACATAGAGACAAGGCGGGCGGCCAGGTCGTCATCAATTACAAGACGCTTGATCAGCTCGATGACGTGATCCGCAAATTGGGCGGTTCAGTTTGATTTCGAGCGCGCCAAACGCGCGATGGATAACAGAGTTCTATTAATGGTGGCTTCGCCCAAATTCGCCAGCTTTCGGCTTTGGAAAATGGCTAAAGAAAAAGCCTCCTGAATTTCCAGCAGGTCTTTCATCGAGAACTTGCGCAACTGATTGAGCAGGGCAGGCTTGCGCTTAAAAAAGATGGGTGGCTTGGCTGCGGCTATCACGCCCTCTGCCGTAGAACCACGCTCCATTTCGGCGCGCAAATTTTGAAGGGTGTTCAAGTGCAGTTGTACCAGTGGCAAAAGATTGCGTGTTTCAGCAGCCAATTGGCTGGCAATGCGATCTGTCTCCTCAAGATTGCCTGTCAGGGCCGCATCAATCAATTCGTCGGAATTGAACTCGGCCACATTTCCACAAATGGACAAGACATCTGCCTCGGTGATCTCCGACTTGCCCAGCACGTAGAGCGAAAGCTTTTCGGCTTCCTGCATTGCCATGGCGCGGTCAGCACCTGTTGCCGCAAAAAAAGCCGCTTCCGCATCAGCACCCCAGTGCAAGCCTTGAGCTTCGAGAGACTTTCGCACGTGAGCCGCAA
>JAYTIG010000549.1:0-3329 GCA_043731995.1 Hyphomicrobiales bacterium | reverse complement strand
GGCAATGGCGTAAGCGGCGCGCAGATCCTGCTCGGCCTGCTTCTTCACGGCCTTGAACAGCGTTTCTTCCTCTGGTGGGTTGAAATCACGCGGGCTGCGGGCCGAGCGTTCGGCCATGCGGATGATCGCTTCCAATACCGGCTGGAAACCCTGATGACCAAAGGTGACAGCGCCGAGCATGACTTCTTCGCTGAGTTCCTTGGCTTCGGATTCCACCATCAAAACGGCATCATTGGTGCCGGCGACGACGAGATCCAAAGTGGATTCCTTCATCTGTTCCTTGGTGGGATTCAGGACATATTCGCCGTTGATCACGCCGACGCGTGAGGCACCCACCGGGCCCATGAAGGGGATGCCCGATAGAGTGAGAGCCGCAGAGGCAGCGATCATCGCCACGATGTCTGAATCATTTTCGAGATCGTAGGAGAGCGTGGTTGCGATCACCTGGGTTTCAACGCGAAAGCCCTCTGGGAACAGCGGGCGGATCGGGCGATCGATGAGGCGCGAAATCAAGGTTTCGCGTTCTGTCGGGCGGCCTTCACGCTTGAAATAGCCACCGGGAATTTTGCCAGCGGCATAGGTCTTTTCCTGATAGTTGACCGTGAGCGGGAAGAAGTCGATGCCGGGCTTTTCAGTGCGGGCGGCAACGGCGGTGGCGATAACGGTGGTTTCACCGTAAGTGGCCAAAACAGCGCCATCAGCCTGGCGGGCCATGCGGCCGGTTTCGAGGCGCAGCGTCTTGCCGCCCCATTGGATTTCCTCAACATCAATGTTGAACATGTGTTCTATCTTTCTTTTTTGTGCATGTTCTTGCCGGAAAAGTCATTCAACTTTTCCGCAACAGGCACTGTCGTCCTTCGCCGCCACTTTTGTCACCGAACCATCTGGGCAGCATCCCCTTTGGACAGACGCCTTTGGCCCTATTGCCAAAAGCTTTTGTCGGGGACGCAGGCGGCGTTCCGGTGTCCGCCTGCTCGTATGGCTCAGCCCTGCACGGGCTGAGAATATTTGTATCGTCACCCCAGCGAAGGCTGGGGTCCAGCTTTGGTCGAGTGTGAGGCACTTTAGAAAGCTGGATGCCAGCCTCCGCTGGCATGACGGCTTGAAATGTAGTGTCGGTCACACCCGTCCGAACTTAGCGGCGGATATCGAGGCGCTTGATCAGCGTCTGATAGCGCGCGTCATCCTTGCTCTTGAGATAGTCGAGCAAGCTGCGGCGGGCAGCCACCATCTTCAACAGGCCACGGCGGGAATGGTTATCCTTTTTGTGGGTCTTGAAATGGTCGGTCAGATAGTTGATGCGTTCCGTGAGGATCGCCACCTGAACTTCAGGCGAGCCGGTGTCACCGGCCTTGGTTGCATATTCTTTTACTAAAGCGACTTTGCGCTCAGCAGTCATCGTCATTGGTCTTCTCCGGACATCAAAGGTTGAACAGCCTTTTGATTTTGAGCGTGCCATGGGCAACTTCGCCGATGCCGACGAGTTCTGTGCCATTGCGCACCAAAACCGCCGCCTCGCTGATGGGTGCACTTTCCTGGCGCTTGTTCTGATCAACAAAGTCTTGCAACTTTGCCGGAACAAGCTGTGCACCCCGCAGCAGAACCGTTTGGCCCTGCCGGAGTTTGGCGGCATCAGTTCCCAAAACGGCCAGTGCCGGGATGCCGTCCAGCACGGTCTCTATAGGAAGCAAGGCCCCTTTCAGGGCCTCGGTGCCGCCCCTATGGCTCATTTCTTCCAGCTTTTCCAGTGAAATCATGTGGCTTTCATCGAGAGCGCCCACCTGCACGCGGCGCAAGGCTGAGACATGGGCAAGACAGCCGAGGGCTCGGCCCATGTCACGCGCCAGCGAGCGGACATAGGTGCCCTTGCCGCAAACCACCTCAAATTCGGCCTGATCGGGGTTGGCGGCGCTGAGCAGGCGCAAGGCCTCAATGGTGATGGGGCGTTCGACCATCTCCGGAGCTGCACCCGCGCGGGCCAGATCATAGGCGCGTTCGCCTTCAATTTTGATCGCCGAATAAGGGGGCGGGGCCTGCATGATTGTGCCCGTGAATTGTGATAGTATCGACTCAATATTATACTGCGATGGACGAGCTGTCGATGTGTTCGTCACTTGCCCTTCCAAGTCATCAGTGTTGGTTTCAGCGCCCCAAGCGGCAGTGAATCGATAGGTCTTTCGACCATCCATGGCCCATTGCACGGTCTTGGTGGCTTCGCCCAAAGCGATCGGCAGGAGGCCTGATGCGAGCGGGTCGAGCGTCCCGCCATGGCCGGCCTTTTCGGCATTGAAAAGCCAGCGGGTTTTGCCAACGGCTTGCGTGGAGGACATGCCATAGACTTTGTCCAGGGCAATCCAGCCTGAGATTTTATTGCGCTGCTTTTTTGTCACCTGAACTCCACCAAACGTCATCCCCGCGAAGGCGGGGATCCAGCAAGCCCCATTCGCAAACTCTGACAATAAGCTGGGCCCCTGCCTTCGCAGGGGTGACGGAATATGAGGGCGCGCTGGAAGGCCTCTTAGTCCTTTTTCAAATCCCGCGCCACTTCCGGGCGGTGCAGAAGGTCGTCAATCTTGTTGGCATAATCCAGAGAAGTATCGATCCGAAACCTTATTTCGGGCATGTATTTCATGTCGAGCTTCGGGGCCAGCAAACCGCGGATGAATTTGCGGTGCTTGTTCAAGACTTCCAAGGCCTGCTTCTCCTTGCCTTTGAGCAGGCTGCGGACATAGGCGGTGGCGATTTTCAGGTCCGGTGAAATTTGGACTTCCACAACAGTGGGGGCCAGCCTGTCGATTTCCGGATCACCCACATCACCGCGCGCAATCACTTGCGCCAAGGCATGGCGGATCAGTTCTCCAGCGCGGAGCATGCGTTGCGAGGGGGCGTTGCTGGACATGGTTGCATGACATAGTCGCTGGTAGCGGGCAACGCAACCGTCTGACAGGGCCACGGTGACAACGTCCTCCAGCGCGCCACCCCTTTCTAGGGATTGCCACCCTGCTTAACCCATATTCGGCTCCTCACTCGCCATGGTGCAGTGCAAAACTCACATTTGTGTCCGGCTCACAATGCTGCTAGCGTTATTGTATGTTCTTCGTCGATTTGCGTAAAATGCCAAGGGTGACCTTTCGAAAGCTAGGGCGCCACAAGGCTACTGGTATGGCCCATATTCCCATGGACCGGCGCCTGGACAGCCACATCGAAATCGACAGCCGGCTGAAAGGCAGGGAGAAGTTTGAAACCTATCTCCATGAGGCGCTGCACCTTGCACTTCCGCATCTGTCGGAAGAGGAAGTCCTGAAAGCAGCGCGTTTTCAAGCCTTGGT
>JAYTIG010000548.1:0-3332 GCA_043731995.1 Hyphomicrobiales bacterium | reverse complement strand
ATTCTGGCCGCTTCTCATCGGGCCGCGGCTTGATCCAGCACTTCTGCTGGGGCCACTTGCCGTTCATCCAGCGCGGCAAAAGCTTGGCATTGGCCTGGCCCTGATGCAAGAAGGGCTCGAACGCGCCCGGGACAAGGGGCATGAGTTGGTGTTGCTGATTGGCGATGCACCCTATTATGCGCGCGCCGGGTTCAAGCAAGTTCCGGAAGGACAATTGGACATGCCCGGTGTGTATGACCCCAAGCGGTTGCTCTATCTCGAACTGAAGCCCGGCGCCCTGGTGGGTGCGAAGGGGCTGGTGTTGCCACCTTGGCGCTGGCGCGAGATTGTCGAGGCCAAAAGGGCCTGAAGTGCTTTAAAGGTTGAGTGAACTATCACACATTCGTCGTGCCCGCGAAAGCGGGCATCTCTGTTTCGACGCAATTTCAAATCTAACAAAGTGGAGGTGAAACACAGATTCCCGCTTTCGCGGGAATGACGAATCCATGAATGACTCTGTCCAACCTCAAAACGTCCTAGCGGCCCTCGCGCTTCCACATCAAGCTGGCAAGCAGCAAGAGGGCTGCAAGTGCGATCAAGCTGGAGAACAAGTCAATCTCCCGGATGGAGAGAATTTTGAACTGGCCGTTGGCGCGCAGATTCATCCAACCTGCGCCTGCAAAGCTGCTGCCGCTTTGTTGCTTGCCGAGATGCGGCAAGCCATCCTGCAACCAGAACAAGCCGCCTCCTGTTGCATCTGCTGCGGGTTTCAGCTTGGCCAAAGTTGGCACAAGCTCGGCCATTTCCCTGGCATCACCCAAGCCAAAATTGACATAGGCCTGCAATGGGCCATCTTTCACTTGATAGAGCCCCGGCCGCTCGGGCCTCACATCGCCCGTGAACAGGCCCGGGCTGCTTTGCTTCAGGGTCACATCCTGGGCCGGGCCTGAAGGGCCAGCAAGTGTCACGGGCTTGTAGTCGTCTTTCAAACCATGCCGTTCAACGGTGATGTGATCACCCTGCTGGCGGGCGATCAAGCGCTCCTCTTCCAACTCAGGCTCTTTCATCAACCAATGCGCGATGCGTTTCAACAGCTCAGCCTGCGGGCCGCCGCCATCATAACCACGCGCCCAAAGCCAGCCTTGATCTGACAAGAGCTGTGCCACGCGGCCTTGTTCGACGCGGCGCAGCACAAGCAGTGGCTTTTCATCTGGGCCACTCATCAGGGTTTCGGTTTGATCCTGCTCACCCAGTGCTGTGGAATCGATCAGCCGGAACCAGCGGCCCCAAGTTGGATTGGAAGCACTGGCGCCTTTCAAGCCCTGCGTGACGGGATGGCGCTCGCCGCTCTTGGTCAGCTTGGGGCGATAGCCCCGTTCAACAATATCGCCGGTGGGTGAAGCGCCAAGGACTTCGGCAAGGGGAGATGAGTCCAAGCCATCGCCTGCCGCAAATTCCGCACCCGAGGAAATGAGCAACGCGCCACCTTGCTTCACATAGTCGGCGATATTGGCGATATAGGCATCGGGCAGAACGCTTTCCCGGTGGTAACGGTCAAAGATCACCAGATCAAACTTGTTCAGTTTATCGACAAAGAGTTCCTGCGTTGGAAAGGTGATGAGCGAGAGTTCGCTGTTGGGCGTGCCGTCTTGCTTTTCGGGTGGGCGCAGAATGGTGAAATGCACCAGATCAACCGCCGAGTCTGCTTTCAGCAGGTTGCGCCAAGTGCGCTCGCCTGCATTGGGCTCGCCGGAAATGAGCAACACGCGCAAACGGTCCCTGATGCCTTGAACCACGGCCAGGCCGCGGTTGTTGTCTGCCGAAATCTCTCCGGGGCGCAGCTCGGCAGAAAGCGAGATGTAGTTTTCACCTGCGTGGCTGATGTCCACATCCACTTCCGCGGCAGCGCCCGGCCTGACGAGCAGCTTCCTGGCCTCATCGGTGCCAGCTTCCACAGATACGGACACTTCACCTGAGCCAGCATTGCTGTCTTCGACATGGAAGGTGATGCGCGCCGTCTGGCCAACGAGCGTGAATTGCGGGGCGTGGTCGATCACCAAGCGCCTGTCGCTCTCGTTCTTGCTGCCAGAGATGAGGCCGTGCAGCGGGCCTTGAAGATCAGCCAGCGCCTTGCCTTGCGGCACATCATGGATCTGGCCATCGGTTACGAAAATTGCGCCCGCAAACCGATTGGCGGGAATGTCCGACATGGCCTTGGCCATCGCGGCAAATGCGCGGGTGCCATCCTGTCCTTGGCCAGCGCCAGACGTAACCGTGGCTTCGCGGATTTCCATATTGCCCAGTGCGGCAATGCTCTGGCGCAATTCGGCGGCAGCTTTGTCTGTTTGCGCCAAACGGGTGCCGAGGTTCTGGCTTTCGCTGTGGTCGATCACCAGCAAGGCCACATCACTCAGGGGTTGGCGTTCCTCTTGGTGCAGCAGTGGATTGGCCAGTGCTGCAAGGAGGCAGGCCCCTGTAGCCAGCCGCAGCCACGCGCCGCGCTCGCGCTTCCAGAACAGGAAAATGCAAACGCCAAGGGCAAGCACCGCAAAGCCTGCAAGCCAAGGCCAATCGAGGAAGGGCTGGAAAGTGAGGTTCATTGCTTGCCCAGCCTTTGCAGCAAGGCAGGAATGTGCACCTGATCAGTCTTGTAGTTGCCGGTGAGCACATACATCACCAGATTGATTCCGACACGGAAGGCAAATTCGCGCTGGCGGGGCGAGCCCGGAACCATGGCATAGAGCGGCCCGCCATCTTGGTCGCTGGCCCAGGCGGCGGCATAATCATTGGTGCCGATGATGAGACTGGACACATTGTCAAAGCCCGATGCAATCGGGTCATCCTGGGTTTCAACCCAAAGTGGGCCGCCCTCATAGCGGCCCGGAAAATCCTTCAACAGATAGAAGCTCTTGGTGAGTGCGTGGCCTTCCGGAACAGGTTCCAGTGGCGGCACATCCATGCCGGAGAGAATGCGGCGCAGTGCTTCTCCGGCTGCGCTGCTTCCTGGCGTCGCAGCGATGTCGCGCAGATCGAAGAAAATGGTGCCGCCATTTTTCATATAGTTGGCAATACGGGCCAGGGCCTGCGGATTGGGCGCATCGGCATCAGTCAACACGGGCCAATAGAGCAGGGGGTAAAATACCAGTTCATCATTTTCGATGTCGATGGGTTTGGGTGCGCCAAGTTCGGCTGAGGTGCGCGCTTCAACCGCAGCGTTGAGGCCTTTCAAGCCATCTTCACTTTCCTGATCCACTTCGGCATTGCCGGTTTTGACATAAGCGAGATGGGTTTCCAGCGTGGCCTGCATGGCTTCTGCTTCGCTGGTTTCCGCGCGGGCGGACTGCGGTTGCGGC
>JAYTIG010000547.1:0-3333 GCA_043731995.1 Hyphomicrobiales bacterium | reverse complement strand
AAACACTTCCTGCATGTTGAGCAGGCAGGCATAATTTTCGCGGCCCTTGCGAATGACAATCTGGCTGCGGCGTTCGGCCGGGTCTGGCACGATGCGCACGGTCTCCTGGTCAAGTTGGCGTTGCAGGTTTTTGGTGTAGGTTGAAATCCACACCGGAGTGTTATTCTTGCGCGCCCAGAGATAGGCGGGTGAGAGATAGCCCAGCGTTTTGCCCAGGCCGGTGCCTGCCTCGGTGAGCAAGATGTTATTCACTTCCTTGCGCTCACGCGGGGCAAATGCATGCGTGGCAGTGGCGGCATAGTCCTGCTGGCTTTCGCGCGCTTCAGCGCCGGGGCCCAAGATGCGAGCGAGGAATGTTCTCGCCTCATCGCCCGATATGGGCTGCTGTGTGCCTTGGGGCCGCTGGCCTTCGTCCTCCCATTCTTCCACACGGTCCCAGACGTTCAACCCGGTGGCGAACTGCGCCATTTCCAGCTTGGGGTTGGCCTGCATCAGCGCGCCCAGCACAGGGCGTGACCATGGCCAATTGGCCCGGGCGAGAAAATGCGCGGCCTCTGCGGCTTCGCGCGCAAAAGGATAGGTTTTGCTGGTGAGGCGGTGCAGCAAGTCTTCTGCCACCAAGCTCAAAGTCTCGCCTGCATCACGGCCCTGCTCCACGCCAAGCGATCGGGCCAGGCCCATGGGCGTTGGCGTGGCCACGCGGGCGGGCACGACAAAGGCGAAAAGCTCTGCCACATCAAAATGCTTTTGCTCACGTGCCGCGCGGCTGAGGGATTTGGGTGCTGCCGCCTGTTGTGCCAGCCGTTCAATCAGAAAGCCCGCATGGCAGACCAAGTGCGGCGCCGCCGAAAGCCGCGCCAGTGCCGAAGCAGCGCCCATGGCCTCGCCAGCCAATACGGCGCCCAGTGCGGCGGGCACGGCGGTGGGGGGGAAGGCGAAAGGATAGTCACTCAGGCTCACGGTGCGGCCTGTTTAAGAGGTAAAGAACAAATTGAAAACAAAATTCAATGGACTTGGCCCCTGCCATGGGTTTGTCTCAATCACGGCAGAAGGTGAACAGCATGTCCCATCTCGGAGATTTGTCATGGATCAGAAATTCGTTTCGCTTTTTGACCGCTATACCCATGGCGGGATGAACCGCCGCGACTTTCTCGACCAGCTCAAACTTCTGGCCGGTGGTGCCGCAGTTGCACCGATCCTCGCCCAGCTTGAAAATAACTATGCACACGCGGATACCGTCGCTGCCGATGATCCGCGGCTGATCACCAAGACGATCCAGATTCTCCCCGATATCACTGGCCTTCTCGCCATGCCGAATGATGCCAAGGGCAAGCTCGGCGGGGTGATGGTGATCCATGAGAACCGCGGCCTCAACCCGCATATCAAAGACATTGTGCGGCGTATCGCGCTCGAAGGTTTTGTGGTTTTCGGCACAGACTATCTCAGCCTGATGGGTGGCACGCCGGCCGATGAAGACAAAGCGCGCGACATGATCGGACAGCTCAAGCCCGAGGATGTCAACGCCACGTCTCTCGATGTGCGCGATGCGCTGTCTCAGTATGCGGGTGTCAACGGCAAAGTGGGTGCTGTGGGCTTCTGCTGGGGCGGCGGCTTTGTGAATGCGCTCGCGGTGGCTGATCCTGATCTTTCGGCAGGCGTTGCCTATTACGGCATGCAACCCAAGGCCGATGATGTTGCCAAGATCAAGGCGCCACTTTTGTTGCATTATGCCGGGTTGGATGACCGGACCAATGCGGGCATCAAGGATTTCGAGGCGGCGCTGAAGGCCAATCAGAAAACCTACGAACTTTACGTCTATGAGGGTGCAAACCACGCTTTCAACAATGACACAAACGCCGCGCGCTATGACAAAGCCGCCGCTGATTTGGCCTGGGGCCGCACGATTGGCTGGTTGAAGAAGTATCTGGCCTAGCAAGAGCCCTCATCCGCCTCTCGGCACCTTCTTCCTTGCCCAAGTGGGCACGGGAGAAGGCAAACTCAATTGAGGGCCCAGACAAATTGGCCTTGGCCCGTCGCGCCCTTGCGCGATGGGAGAAGGTGCCGAAGGCGGATGAGGGCTCTTAGGGGACTACGGTTGACCTGCAAGAACGCGCTCTCTAAAGAGGCGCGTCCCGCTTTTATTTTCTGTCAGGAACTGAAATGCCCACCTCCCCCGCTCTCCGCGAAGCCGCCTTTGCCAGTAAGGCCTGGCCTTTTGAAGAAGCGCGCAAAATTTTAAAGCGTGTGGAGAAAAGCGGGCAGAAATCGGTTCTGTTCGAGACCGGTTATGGCCCTTCTGGCCTGCCGCATATCGGCACCTTTGGCGAAGTGGCACGCACCACCATGGTGCGCAAGGCCTTCTCGATCTTGAGCGACCTGCCCACGCGATTGCTGTGCTTTTCCGACGACATGGACGGCATGCGCAAGATTCCCGAAAATGTGCCGGACAAGAATTTCCTGGCCCCGCATCTGCACAGGCCCTTGACCGTGGTGCCGAACCCTTTCGATGGCGACTATGAAAGCTTTGGCCATCACAACAATGCGATGCTGCGGCGGTTCTTGGACACCTTCGGCTTTGACTATGAATTCGCCTCAGCCACTGACTATTACAAGTCTGGCCGCTTTGATGACATGCTGATCCATGTGTTGGAAAAGTATGACGACATCATGGGCGTGATGTTGCCTTCGCTAGGTGAAGAGCGTCAGGCGACCTATTCGCCCGTGTTGCCAATTTCGCCCATCTCAGGCCGCGTGCTTTACGTGCCGATGAAGAAGGTTGATGCCAAGGCGGGCACTGTCACCTTCACCGATGAAGACGGCAGCGATGTCACGATGGACGTGCGCGGCGGGCGCACCAAGCTGCAGTGGAAGCCGGATTTCGGCATGCGCTGGGCAGCCCTGCATGTGGATTTTGAAATGTTCGGCAAGGACCATCAAACCAACGCGCCGATCTATGACCGGATTTGCGAAATCCTCGGCGTGCCGGCGCCTGAACATTATGTCTATGAGCTGTTCCTCGACGATAAGGGCCAGAAGATTTCCAAATCCAAGGGCAATGGCCTGACCATCGATGAGTGGCTCACCTATGCCGACCCAAATTCGCTGGCGCTTTACATGTTCCAAAAGCCGCGCGAAGCCAAGCGGCTTTATTTCGACGTGATCCCGCGTGCGGTGGATGAATATGATGCGTTTTTGAACGCCTATCAAAAGCAGGCCGACAAGCCTGCGGATCAATTGATGAACCCGGTCTGGCACGTTCATGGCGGCAATCCGCCAAAGCCGGAAAATTCCGGTGTCACCTTCTCGCTGTTGTTGAATTTGGCTACCGTGGCC
>JAYTIG010000546.1:0-8725 GCA_043731995.1 Hyphomicrobiales bacterium | reverse complement strand
CCTCGCCATCGCGGCCCGCGCGGCCAATTTCCTGGTAATAGGCTTCAAGCGTGGATGGCAAATCTGCATGAAACACAAAGCGCACATCCGGCTTGTCGATGCCCATGCCGAAGGCGATTGTGGCGCAGATCACCAGGCCCGGCTCAGTCATGAACAGGTTTTGTGTCTCGGCACGGTTCTCAGCCGACAAGCCCGCGTGATAGGCCAGCGCCCGGTGGCCCGCGTCATTCAATTCCTCAGCCAATTTCTCGGTACGCTTGCGCGACAACGCATAGACGATGCCGCTCTCGCCCTTGTGGCCTTCCACAAAATCCAAAAGCTGGCGTGCGCTGTTGTCCTTGCGCGCCACACACAGGCGAATGTTCGGGCGATCAAAGCCGGCCACATGCACCTGCGCACGGCCGCCAAACAGTTTCAACGCAATATCACGCTGTGTCGCTGAATCCGCCGTGGCGGTAAAAGCGCCGATAGGCACATCCGGCAAGGCCACACGCAGGCCTTGCAAGGCATCATATTCCGGCCGGAAGGAAGCACCCCATTGCGAAATGCAATGCGCCTCATCCACCGCAATCAGCCCGATGGGCAGTTTCGCCAAAGCCGCCAGCATGCGCTGATCCATCAGGCGCTCGGGTGAAAGGTAGAGAAACGCCACCTCGCCCGCCGCAACACGCCGCCAAATGGCAACATTGTCGTCACGGCTTTGCGAAGAGTTGATAGTTTCAGCGCTGATGCCGTCCAGCTTCAAGCCCTCCACCTGATCTTTCATCAAGGCCACAAGAGGCGAAACCACCACGCATAGCCCGCCACGCATCAAGGCGGGAACTTGAAAACACAGTGACTTGCCGGCCCCCGTGGGCATCACCGCCAGAACATGTTGCCCCGTTGCCAGCCAATCCACAATTTGCTCTTGCCCGAGCCGGAAGCTGGTAAAGCCGAAACGCTTGTGCAAAATTTCATGTTTCGCATCAGCGCATGTGGATATCTGCAAATCTGCCGCCATATCTGTGTCACACCCCAGCCCATACATGGCAACATTGCACATGTTCACGTTTTATTCTAGTCAGGTTCCATGTCCACACGATTCATCACGGTCCAAGGTGCCCGCGAGCACAATCTGAAGAACATTTCCGTTGAGCTGCCGCGCGACAAGCTCATCGTGTTTACCGGGCTTTCCGGCTCCGGCAAGTCCTCCCTCGCTTTCGACACCATCTATGCCGAAGGCCAGCGCCGCTATGTGGAATCACTCTCGGCCTATGCCCGCCAGTTCTTGGAAATGATGCAGAAGCCGGATGTCGATCAGATTGACGGTCTCTCGCCCGCCATATCCATTGAGCAGAAAACCACCAGCCGCAACCCGCGCTCAACCGTGGGAACGGTGACGGAGATCTATGATTATCTGCGCCTGCTCTTTGCGCGCATCGGCATTCCCTATTCCCCTGCCACCGGCCTGCCCATTGAAGCGCAGACGGTGACGCAGATGGTGGATCGCACCTTGGCCCTGCCGGAAGGCACGCGGCTTTATCTGCTGGCCCCCGTGGTGCGCGGCCGCAAAGGTGAATACAAAAAGGAATTCGCCGAATTCCAGAAGAAGGGCTTCCAGCGCGTCAAGGTGGATGGCACTTTCTACGAGATCGACGCGGTGCCCGTGCTCGACAAGAAATACAAGCATGACATAGACGTGGTCATTGATCGCCTCGTCGTGAAATCAGACTTGTCAACGCGCCTCGCCGATTCCTTCGAAACCGCGCTGAAGCTGGCCGATGGCCTGGCCATTGCCGAATTTGCCGACAAGCCCTTGCCGCCTTCGCAAACCCAGGAAGACAGCGCCAACAAGAGCGCCAATGAAACCCATGAGCGCATCATGTTCTCGCAGCGCTTCGCCTGCCCTGTGTCTGGCTTTACGATTGACGAGATTGAGCCGCGCATCTTCTCATTCAACAATCCCTTCGGCGCCTGCCCCACCTGCGATGGCCTGGGCACGGAATTGAAGTTTGAGCCAGAACTGGTTGTGCCCGATGGCACAGTGTCGCTGCGCAACGGGGCCATTGCGCCCTGGGCCAAGACGGGCGCCACCTCGCCTTATTACACGCAAACGCTGGAGGCACTGGCCAAGCACTTCAAATTCTCCATGACCACGCCATGGAAAGACCTGCCAAAGAAAGCCAGGGATGTGATCCTCAATGGCACAGGCGAGGAAGAAGTCACCTTCACTTATGATGATGGCCTTCGCACCTACAAGAACAAAAAGGCTTTCGAAGGCGTCATCGGCAATATCGAACGGCGCTGGCGCGAGACGGATTCAGAATGGATGCGCGAAGAATTGGCGCAGTATCAGTCCGACCATGAATGCCAGGCCTGTCACGGCTATCGCCTCAAGCCACAAACGCTGGCGATCAAGATTGACAAGTTGCACATCGGCGAAGTGTCGCAATTCTCCATCCGCCATGCCGATGCGTGGTTCCGCGATCTTGATGCCAAGCTTTCGCCCAAGCACAAGGAAATCGCAAACCGCATTCTGAAGGAAATTCGCGACCGTCTGAATTTCTTGATGGATGTGGGGTTGGATTATCTGTCGCTCAGCCGCGTTTCCGGCACACTGTCCGGCGGTGAAAGCCAGCGCATCCGGCTGGCCTCGCAAATCGGCTCAGGCCTCACGGGCGTGCTCTACGTCCTCGACGAACCCTCAATTGGCCTGCACCAGCGCGACAATGCGCGCCTGCTGCAAACCCTCACGCATCTGCGCGATCTCGGCAACACCGTGATCGTAGTGGAACATGATGAGGATGCGATCCGTCTGGCGGATTATGTGCTCGACATCGGCCCCGGTGCGGGTGTCAACGGCGGGAACATCGTGGCACAAGGCACGCCGGATCAGGTGATGTCTAACCCGAACAGCCTCACTGGCCAATATCTCACGGGCTTCCAGCAAGTGCCCGTGCCGCGCCAGCGCCGCAAGTTTGATCCCAGGCGCACGATCAAGGTCAAAGGGGCCCGCGCCAACAACTTGAAAAATGTCACGGCTGAAATTCCGCTGGGCGTGTTCACCTGCGTCACGGGCGTTTCCGGCGGCGGCAAGTCAACGCTGGTGGTGGATACGATGTACCGCGCACTGGCCCGCAAGCTGATGGGCACGCGCGAAGCCCCGCTGGCCCATGATACGATGACGGGCATTGAACATCTGGACAAGATCATCGACATTGATCAAAGCCCCATCGGCCGCACGCCGCGCTCCAACCCCGCCACTTATACAGGCGCCTTCACCTTCATTCGTGATTGGTTTGCAGGGCTCCCCGAGGCCAAAGCCCGCGGCTATGGGCCGGGGCGCTTCTCCTTCAATGTGAAAGGCGGGCGCTGCGAGACATGCCAGGGCGATGGTGTGATCAAGATCGAGATGCACTTCCTGCCAGATGTTTATGTCACCTGCGATGAATGCCACGGCCACCGCTATAACCGCGAGACGCTGGAGGTGAAATTCAAGGACAAGTCCATTGCCAATGTGTTGGAGATGACAGTGGCAGAAGCCGCCGATTTCTTCCGCGCCGTGCCCAGCGTGCGCGACAAGATGGAAACGCTGAAACGTGTTGGCCTTGGCTACATCAAGGTCGGCCAGCAGGCCACAACGCTCTCAGGCGGCGAAGCCCAACGCGTGAAACTCGCCAAGGAACTCAGCAAACGCGCCACGGGCCGCACGCTGTATCTGCTCGACGAACCAACCACGGGCCTGCATTTCCATGACGTGCGGAAGCTCTTGGAAGTGCTGCATGAACTGGTAGACCAGGGCAACTCCATGGTGGTGATCGAGCATAACCTCGAAGTCATAAAAACCGCCGATTGGGTCATAGACATGGGCCCCGAAGGCGGAGATGGCGGCGGCGAGATTGTGGCTGTGGGCACGCCGGAGGATGTGGCGAAGAATCCCAAGAGCTATACCGGGCATTATCTGAAGGGCGTGCTGAAGCGGGCACGGAAAGAAGCAGCGGAGTGAAAGTAACTGATTTACCCCATTAGCTACGAAGACTTTTGCGAACCGTGGTCTCTCAAATTCTTTTAAGGCGCTGATAGCATCCATGCACCTAAACCACTGGTTGCAAAAGCAAGTCACTGTGATACAGTTACGATGCCAACCATTGAAGGAAATGGCAACAATAATTTGCTGCTTAGGGTTGCAGCGACTTGGGGGAATCAAATGTTCTTATTTCGGAGTATTTCTGTCAGCATGCTTGCAATTTTTCTGGTCACCGATGCTCAAGCGCAAGATAAAGAATTCAGACTAAAAGACGTTACAGATGCACTGCAATGTGCCGCAGGTGAGGCCGCTCAGCACATTGGCCAAGACAAAATTCCTGCAAAATTCTCGACCATCAAATTTACAATTACCTTGAAGCAAGAAAGCACCAAAGAAACGAACGTAAAAGCGGGACTTCAAGATAATCTAGTAACGCTATTTCCAACTGCGTCCGCTGAATGGAAAAATACACATATTCAAAAGCAGACACTGGCCGAGAATTTCAGCTTTCGAAGGAACTTGCATCAAGCAAACACTGCCGCTTGCAATCGGATATCAAGTTTTGACACTGGTTTAGTTGACAATATTGAAACGCAGCTACAATTGGTTGCAGACGACAAAAGCGTAGTTTCGGAGACGAATATCAAATCAACGTCGCAGGTGAATGTTACCAATAATGTGACACTTGCTGCTTCGCTAGGCATTCCGATTGTCAAGTTGTCGGGATCATACGGTCGAATAACCGTTAGGTCGCTGGATATTGTCGCGGTTTCACCCTAGTCGTAAAACTCCTGGGTTACGGTGACAGGGTTACGGTAACAGTGGGGTTACGGTGACAGGGTTACTGTGACAGTGCATTTAATTCACCGCCCTCTCACCCGTCACCCCGGCGGAGGCCGGGGCCCAGCTTTGTCACAAACTCAATCTCCCAAAGCTGGATGCCAGCCTGCGCTGGCATGACGGTTTTTTGCGGTTGTGCAGTGCAGCATTGCTAAGCCATTTCACCCTTCCCCCTCTGGGGGAAGGTGCCCGAAGGGCGGATGAGGGCCAATGCGAAGCATTGGTCTTTGCATCAACACATGCTGAACCAAAACCCACGCGCAAGGCGCGTGGCCCTCACCCGCCCTTCGGGCACCCTCTCTCAAGGGGAGAGGGGCAACTCATGCACTGGCACGTTGATTTTGGTTGTGGCAAATAAACACTCATGGGCCTCGAGGCTGAAACCACCTGCACACATTCTGGCAAGAGCTTCGCCTTCAAAGCCCTGCTGGAATCCACTGAACTCATCCTGCGCGGGGCGTTGAGGTGCAAGTTGCCGATTGCGGCGCTCAAACACGTCGCTGTCAAAAACACCGCCCTCACCTTCGAGGCCGAAGGCAAGCGTTACGCTCTCGCACTCGGCGCCACAAAGTCCGCTGCCTGGGCCAAGAAGATCGCCGCGCCGCCGCCATCACTGGCCAAGAAGCTGGGCCTTTCGGAAACTTCCATGGCTCATGTCATCGGCCCGGTGGATGACGCAGCGCTCGCCGCCGCATTGCAGAGCCACACGGCAGCAACACTGGCAGAAGCCGCCTTCATCCTCGCCGTGCTCCGCAACGAGGCTGATCTGGCAGCCCTTCTCAAGGCTCACGGCAAAAGCGCCCTGCTCTTGTGGCTGGCCAATGTCAAAGGCGCAAAATGCGCGCTGGGCGAAAATGCCATCCGCGCCGTGATGCGCCGCGCGGGCTTCATGGATGTGAAATCCTGCGCCGTTTCCGCAGCATTTTCGGCCACGCGCTATGTGAAGCGAAGTAACCCACACTGAACCCCGCCCAGCGTGCAGAAATGCGCGCTCCACTCAACGTCGTCTTCCTGGGCTTGCAAGACTTGTCGAGCGCGTGCGGATTTTGAACCCAATGGGGGAGTATCCGCGAATATGGCCCTTCCACCGTACGCTGTCAAGCATTTTATGCTAGGTTAGGATTTTAATTTCCAGCTCTTTGTTCGCTCGATGCCGGGAACCACCCGCTATCAACCCTTCACCAGCTTTGGCTCTTCGCTGTAAAGACTGGGGAAATAGTGCTTCAGGTCATTCACTTTCGGGATATCGTTGAAGGCGATATAGGGTTGGTTGGGATGCAGTGTCAGATAATCCTGATGATAGCCCTCGGCTGCATAGAAGGTTTTTGAGGGTTCAATCGTGGTGACGATGGGGGCCTTGAACACGGCGGCCTTGTTCAACTGATCGATATAGGCCCGCGCCACCTGCGTTTGCGTATCGCTCTCCGGGAAAATGGCCGAGCGGTATTGGGTGCCCGTGTCGGGGCCCTGATAGTTGAGTTCGGTGGGATTATGCACCACCGAGAAATAGATCTGCAGCAGCGTGGCATAGTTGATCACCTGCGGATCGAAAGTGATTTCGACGGATTCGGCATGGCCGGTTTCACCGCCGCTCACGGTTTCATAACTCGCCGTGTCAGCCTTGCCACCGGCATAACCCGAGACGGCATTTTGCACGCCCTTCACATGTTGAAACACGCCCTGCACGCCCCAGAAGCAACCGCCGGCCAACACTGCCTTTTCCATGCCGTCACCAGTGACAGGCTCCACCATGGTGGCAACAGGAACAACCATCGCGGTTTCGGCGATAGCATGAGACGAAAGAAGGCCCGTCGAAAGTGATGTGGCCAGCAATATGCCGGCAAATATGATGTTGGATTTGAACTTCAGCATTTGGGATCTCCCATGCATTGGAAAACAATGTTTTGATCGCCAGAACATGGGATTTCAGTGCGGCCAAGTAAAGTCACACTGCTTCAACAGAATGTTACTTTCGCGGAGTTACGCCGAGGCCCTCTATTCCACCGTCACGCTCTTCGCCAGGTTGCGTGGCTGGTCCACGTCTGTGCCGATAAAGACGGCTGCATGATAGGCCAATAGCTGCACGGGGATGGCATAGATCAGCGGGCTGATAAAGGCATGTGCATGCGGCACATGAATGTGGCGGAAGGTTTTGTGTGCGTTTTGCTTATGTGCCGTATCATCGGTGATCAGCACAATCTTGCCGCCGCGCGCCGCCACCTCTTCCATATTCGAGATCGTTTTCTCATAAAGCTCATCGCGCGGCGCAATCACGATCACTGGCACATGCTCATCCACCAGCGCAATGGGGCCGTGCTTGAGTTCGCCCGCCGCATAGCCTTCGGCATGGATATAAGAAATCTCTTTCAGTTTGAGTGCGCCCTCGAGCGCCAGCGGGTAATTGATGCCACGGCCAAGGAACAACACATCCCGCGCCTTGCAAATCTCATGCGCCACGGCGGCGATATTCTTCTCTTCTTTCAACACCTCCGTCATATGGCGCGGTGCTTCAATCAGCGCCGTCACATATTCGCGTTCCTGCTCTGCTGACAAAGTGCCCCGGATCTTGCCCGCCAACAACGCGAGGCAAGCAAGAGCCGCAAGCTGGCACGTGAAAGCCTTGGTGGAAGCCACGCCGATCTCTGGCCCCGCATAAGTGCGGATGACGAGTTCACTCTCTCGCGCAATGGTGGATTCCGGAACATTGACAATGGCAACCGTGTGCTGTCCTTGAGATTTGCAATAGCGCAGCGCGGCCAGCGTGTCGGCGGTTTCGCCCGATTGCGAAACCACAATGGCCATGCCGTTTTTGGTCAGCGGCGCTTCGCGGTATCGGAACTCGGAAGCAATATCCACTTCGGTTGGCAGGCGCGCCACCTTCTCGAACCAATATTTCGCCGCCAGCCCGGCATAAGAAGCCGTGCCGCATGCTGTAATCGTGATGCGGTCAAGCTTTGCAAAATCAAACGGCAGCGATGCTGGAACTTTCACCGTGCGCGTGGCGAAATCAATATATTCGGCAAGCGTGTGGCCGACGACTTCCGGCTGCTCTTCAATTTCCTTGGCCATGAAGTGGCGGTGGTTGCCCTTGTCCACCATCATGGCCGAAGCCTGGCTGAAACTCATGGGCCGCTTCACCGGCTTGTTGGCCGCATCAAAGATCGAAACACCCTTGCGTGTCACCACACACCAATCGCCATCTTCCATGTAGGTGATGCGGTTGGTGAAAGGCGCCAGCGCAATGGCATCAGAGCCCAGATACATTTGCCCCTCGCCATGGCCGATGGCCAGCGGCGGGCCATTGCGTGCACCGATCAAAAGATCGCCTTCGCTCTTGAACATGATGGCCAGCGCAAATGCGCCATGCAAATTGCCCAGCACATTGCGCACGGCATCGACAGGTTTCACGCCCTTGGCGCGCTCCTGCGCCAGCAGATGCGCCACCACTTCTGTATCTGTCTGCGTTTCAAACTTAACGCCCTTCGCGATGAGTTCGGCCTTTAACTCCGCAAAGTTTTCGATGATGCCATTATGAACAATAACCACATCACCGGAAATATGGGGATGGGCATTGGTTTCGTTGGGCACACCATGCGTGGCCCAGCGCGTGTGGCCAATCCCGCTTGTGCCTTGCAGTGGCGCATCACGCAACTTTTCTTCTAGGTTTCGCAATTTGCCAGGCGCGCGGCGGCGTTCAATCACGCCATTCTCAATGGTCGCAACCCCGGCCGAGTCATAGCCGCGATATTCCAATCGCCGCAGCGCCTCCACAATATCCAGCGCCACTGGCTTGGTACCTAGAATGCCAACTATACCGCACATCGTTTCGTCCTCTTATTTCTTCTTGGCGTCTTTGAGGGCCTTTTTCACGCTGCGATA
>JAYTIG010000545.1:0-1159 GCA_043731995.1 Hyphomicrobiales bacterium | reverse complement strand
AAAAATCAAATTTCTGTTCGCGCTCAGAAGTGATGGAAATGGCGGCAATGGCAACTTCTCCGTCACCCGCCTGCATGCCCGCAAGGATTTCTGTGATGTTCTTCTTCTCAACAAAATGGAAAGGCCGACCCAGCTCTTTGGCGATGGCAGCCCATAGCTCTACTGAAAAGCCTTTGTAGCCGTCGCTATCTTTGAGGACGAAAGGCGAAATCTGCCGGGTAATCACGCGCATTTCGGCAGGGGCTGCCGCATCTTGCGCCAAGGCGGGGAAAGCAAACACCGTACAGAGGCCGACAAGCAAATTTGCCCAAATGCAAAATCTGTTCACAAAATTCCTTCAGCCCCCGCGCTAATCTTTAGCAATGCAACCAGCGCATGCAAACTGAATTGTTATTAAACCAGCCGCCGACCCGCCAGATTGCGCATCAAATCAGCAATGCCGAAGTTCCAACTGGCAGCCCGATTGGTCAACACCACGCGGTTGGAAAGCGCGCCCAACAGGGGCGTGGAAATTTCCACCACATCGCCCACATGATGGGTGAAGCCCTTGCCTTTTTCCCCACGATCATCGACGGGCGCGAACATCGTGCCCAGGAAAACCACCAGGCCATCGGGATAGGCATGGTTTTCATTAATGGCATTGGCCACGATTTCCGTGGGGTCACGGCTGATCAGTGCCATGTTGGAATGGCCCTGCATCACAAAGCCGTCCACTCCTGTCACCTTCATTGCGAGTTCGGCCCCTCGCACATGATCAAGTCTGAAGCCTTCATCGAAGAATCGGATAAAGGGGCCAAGCGCGGTAGAAGCATTGTTGTCTTTGGCCTTGCCCAACAGCAGGGCTGAGCGGCCTTCAAAATCGCGCAGGTTCACATCATTGCCCAGCGTGGCGCCGATGATCTTGCCCGTGGAAGCGACCACCATCACCACTTCCGGTTCCGGATTATTCCAGGATGATTTGGGATGAATGCCCACTTCCATGTTGCAGCCCACCGACGAGAGCACCGGCCCCTTGGTGAAGATCTCGGCATCAGGCCCGATGCCCACTTCGAGATACTGGCTCCAGGCCCCCGCCTTGATGAGGGCCGCTTTCAATTCCGCTGCGGCCGGAGAGCCGGGCTTGATCTTGCGCAAATCGCCGCCCACCAGCTCATTGATC
>JAYTIG010000544.1:0-8761 GCA_043731995.1 Hyphomicrobiales bacterium | reverse complement strand
AGATAATAGGCCGAGAGCCACTCAATGAATTTGCGGTGTGTATCACTCAATGGCGGCGCATCACATTTGCGCGTCACCGCCTTCAACTTCATATTGGTACCGAAACTCTGGCCCAAATCCAACACACAGCCAAAATAACTACGCGCGCCGAGGGGCACTTCCACAAAGTTGCCCGCAGACAAGTCCATGCCATCGGGGATCGCGTAGGAATAAGCCTGCCCCAAAGCCAAGGGTAGCAGCACTTCTGCGATTCTGGTTGGGTTCTCCATATGTTCATGAATACGCTTTGAACGAAAAACCTTCCAGCCCTATATCAACAGCCATGCTTCACCGCCCGCCAACAGCACCCGAGGTGACCGAGATTGCCTATCTCGAACCGGCGCTTTATGCCGCAAGGTTGCGCGATCAGCAGCATCTCACACTGCTTGAAAGTGTGCAGCGCCACGAACATCTGGGCCGCTGGTCTTTTCTCGCCTGCAACCCCGCTGAAACGATGCGCGAGGAACAAGGCCTCGCGGCGCTGGAACACATCCGCCACGATTTGGCCAAGCGAGCCACGACCACCCTTCCCGGCCTGCCGCCCTTTCAAGGCGGTTGGGCAGGTTTTATCTCTTATGATGCGGGCTGGGCTTTTCAGGGCGCCAGGCATCCGCCGCAATTCAAACCACTCTGCCCCGATCTTGTCTTTCACCGCTATGATACGGTGATCAGCTTTGACCATCTGCAGGAACGCGCCTTCATCATCGGCCCAGATGCCGCCAAAATGGAAAAGCTGCTGAAGCGCAAGCCCACACCATTTGGCAGCCACGTCATCCATGGCTGGCAAAGCAATTTCACCCGCGCCGCCTATGAAGAATCAATCTCACGTACAGTTGAATACATTCTCGCTGGTGATATTTTCCAAGCCAACATCACACAGTGTTTCTCGGCCGATGTGCCAAAGGGTTTCGATGCCTTCGCCTTCTACAGAACCCTGCGCGAGAAAAACCCGGCCACCTTTGCCGCCTTCCTGGATTATGGCGATGTGAAAGTTGCCTCTTCGTCGCCGGAAAGACTGGTGAAACTGGAAACCAGCCAGCTTGAAGCCCGCCCCATCAAGGGCACCAGACGGCGTGACCCTGATCCCGCGCGTGATGCCGCCATGATTGCCGAGTTGCAATCCAGCCGCAAAGACCGCGCCGAGAATGTGATGATTGTCGATCTTTTGCGCAACGATCTGTCGCGCATTGCAAATCCCGGTAGCGTAAAAGTGCCCGTGCTCTGCGGGCTGGAATCTTATGCCAATGTGCATCACCTCGTCTCGGTGGTGGAAGCCCAGATGCGTAATGGGCTTGATGGCGTGGACTTGGTGCACGCCGTCTTCCCAGGCGGCTCCATCACCGGGGCTCCAAAAATTCGAGCCATGGAGGTGATTGCTGAATTGGAACAGCAGGCCCGCGGCCTCTATTGCGGGGGCATCGGCTGGCTCGGCTTCAATGGTAATGCCGATTTCAACATCGCCATTCGCACAGCGCTTTTTGCAAATGGCAAGGCCCATGTGCAAGGCGGTGGCGGCATCACCGCACGCTCGCAACCAGCTGCCGAATATGAGGAAAGCCTCACCAAGATTGCCCGCATCATGGAGGCTTTCAAGCCGTGATCCTGATCATCGACAATTATGACAGTTTCGTTTTCAACGTGGCGCGCTATTTCGTGGAATTGGGCGAGGAAGTCGCGGTGCGCCGCAATGATGAAATCACGCCACAGGATGTGAGGGCCAAGGCGCTGGTGATTTCACCCGGCCCATGTACCCCGCGCGAAGCTGGCGTGTCGGGAGACATGGTCCGGCAGCTTTCCGGCAGGCTGCCCATTCTTGGAATCTGCCTCGGCCATCAGGTGATCGGTGATGTATTCGGCGCCAGGGTAAAGCGTGCGCGAAAGCCACTTCATGGTGAGGCATCCGATATTGAACATGATGGCCAAGGCATATTCGCCGGCCTGCCGCAAAACTTCGTCGCCGGGCGCTATCATTCACTGATTGTCGATGAAGTTGAGGGAACACCCTTGCGTATCACGGCCCGTGCCGAAAATGGCGAGGTGATGGGCCTGCAGCATGAAACCCATCCCACCTTCGGCGTGCAGTTTCACCCCGAATCCATCCTCACCGAACATGGCTACGACATGCTGCGCAACTTCCTGAAGGTGACACAGTGACAGTTTGGTGCAACGGCGCATTTGTTGAAAATCTGACGCTGGATGTGGCCGAGCGCGGCTTGATGCTGGGCGACGGTATCTTTGAAACCATTGCCGTGCGAGAGGGTAAGCCAATTTGGCTGGAACAGCATCTCACGCGCATGTTCGGCGCAGCGCAAACACTTGGCCTGACACATGACGAAGACAAACTCCGTCACGGGCTTGCAGAGATGATGAAGCGTTCAGCTGCCGCATCCGAAGTTTTGCGCATCACGCTCACCCGCGGGCCAACAGGACGCGGTTTCGCCCTGAATGGAGACAGGCCCAGCCTGATCCTCTCGCTTAACCCGTTTGACCCGGGCAAACTTCCACATTCGGTGCGCCTGGCCACCAGCAGTATCAGGCGCAATCCCACGGCGCCTTCTTCGTTTCACAAAACGCTCTCCTATGTGGATGGCGTGGCGGCCACACGCGAAGTAGTGCCACAGGCTGATGATGCACTGATGTTGAATACGATGGGCCATGTGGCCTCAACCACAATCGCCAACATCTTTATGCTCAAGGGCGAAAATCTCATCACGCCGTCGCGCGACCAGGGCATTCTGAATGGCATTGCGCGCCTGACGCTGATGGACGGCGCAGCGCGTCTCGGCCTCACGCCGGGCGAGCGCGCGGTTCAACCAGGGGAACTCCTATCCGCCGATGCCGTCTTCCTCACCAATTCGCTGCGTCTCGCCACAACCGTGTCATCCATTGATGGCAAGTCATGCGGCACACGTGATATAAGTTTCATCAACGCATTCTTTGAAAGGAACCTCACATGAAATTCTTTGCCGACACGGGCGACGTCGCTGAAATCCGCGAAATCCAGTCCATGGGCCTTCTCGATGGCGTCACCACCAACCCCACACTCATCGCCAAATCGGGCCGCCCATTCAAGGACGTCGTCAAGGAAATCTGCGCCATCACCGATGGCCCGGTTTCAGCCGAAGTGGCCGCGCTTGATTATGATGGCATGATGAAAGAAGCTGATGTGCTGCGCAAGATTGCCAAGAACGTTGCTGTCAAGGTGCCGCTCACCATTGATGGCCTGAAAGCCTGCAAGGCGCTTTCGGGCGACGGCACCATGGTGAATGTCACCCTCTGTTTTTCACCCAATCAGGCGCTGCTGGCGGCAAAGGCGGGCGCGCATTTCATCTCGCCTTTCATCGGCAGGCTTGATGACATTCACTTGGATGGCCTCGATCTGATTGCCGAGATCCGCCAGATCTATGACAACTATGACTATGACACCAACATTCTGGCTGCTTCCATCCGTACTGCAAACCACATCAAGGAATGCGCGCTGCTTGGTGCCGACTATGCCACCGCCCCACCGGCTGTGCTCAAGTCTCTCGTCAAGCACCCTTTGACTGACAAGGGCATCGAGCAATTCCTCGCCGATTGGAAAAAGACAGGGCAATCAATTTGAGGCAGCACTTCTAATCAAATATCACTCGACCCGTCATCCCCGCGAAGGCGGGGATCCAGCTTAAATCACGCGCTCTGAACCCGGACAAAGCTGGCCCCCTGCCTCCGCAGGGGTGACAGAGTAAACTGGCAAAAAGGGGATATCTCCTTTCGAGTGGGATGCAAGGGTAACCCCTCATTCACCATTCCCGATCAAACTAAAGGCCATGTCGCAAGATGTGGCCCTTTTCAATTTGGCACCAAGTGCCGCGGCGCTGGCCAAAGCCTGGCTTTCCAGCCTTAAGGTAGAGCGCCGCCTTGCCGCCAAGACGCTTGAGGCTTACACCCGAGACATCGCCCAATTCGGTGCCTTCATGCAGGATCATCTGGGCACAACCGCCGATGTGGATGCCCTGACCAATCTCACCGCCAGTGATTTTCGCTCATTCTTGGCCCGGCGCCGGAATGAAGGCGTGGAAAGCCGAACGCTGGCCCGCCAGCTTTCTGCCCTCCGTTCCTTCTTCCGCTTTGCAGAGCGCCATGGCCACTTCAAGAACGCAGCCCTTGCTGCCGTGCGCGCGCCCAAAATTCCCCATGGCGTGCCACGCCCACTGACCGAAGACCAGTCATCAAGACTGGTGGCCGAGCCTGCCTTGGAACAGGAAGAAACCTGGATCACCGCGCGCAATCAAGCCGTTCTCGTGCTGCTTTATGGCTGCGGCCTTCGCATCTCTGAGGCCCTTGGCCTCACGGTGAGACAGTCAGAACAGAACCCGCTGGTGATCAACGGCAAGGGCGGCAAGACGCGGCTGGTGCCCATGGTGCCCACTGCTGTTGAAGCCATCGCGCATTATCGCAAGCTTGCCCCTTTCCCGCTGTTGCCATCAACCGCGCTGTTTCGCGGAACCAAAGGCGGCACGCTGTCACCGCGCATCATTCAAATGCTGATGGAGCGCCTGCGCGGCGCATTGAACCTGGCCGACAGCGCAACACCCCACGCGCTGCGCCACTCGTTCGCATCTCATCTTTTGGGCAATGGCGCGGATTTGCGCGTGATCCAGGATTTGCTGGGCCATGCTTCTTTGTCATCCACGCAAATCTACACCGAAGTGAACCGCAAGCACCTGCTGGAACAATACCGCAAGGCCTTTCCGAAATAGCTCTTAGGCTGCGGCCCGGTCAGTGAAGGCCAAAGCGCGGCCTACGGTGTCGATCAGTTCCTGCGGCTGCACTGGTTTGCGCATGAATTCAAAAACCTTGAGGTCGGCGGCGCGCACCTGGGTGGAGCGTTCCACATCAGCGGTCACCATCACAAAAGTGGATTTGGCACCCATCACCTGCAGCGTTTCCACCACATCAAGCCCGTTTTTCACGCTGCCAAGACGGAAGTCAAAAAGCCCCACGGCAAAAGTCTGGTCAACGGCAAATTCAACAGCACTTTCCGGATCAGCAAAGCCCTTCACGCGGTAGCCGCAGTCGGCCAACAGCTCCGCCACGCTGGTCAAAAGATCAACGTCATCATCCAGGATCAGAATATCGATGTCTTTTCTTGTCATTTGACCCATTCCCTTGGCAGCCACTATGACACAAAGCCATTCTTTCAGGTTTAACCCAACGCATCAAATTTTACGAATGGATCGCTCGTCCTGCAACCGCAAGAGCCGCTTCTTTCACGGCTTCAGCCAGCGTGGGATGGGCATGGCAGGTGCGGGCCAAATCCTCGGCTGAACCGCCAAATTCCATCAGAACCGCCACTTCATGGATTAACTCACCCGCCTGCGGGCCGATGATGTGACAGCCCAAAACCCGGTCTGTCTTGGCATCGGCCAAAATCTTAACAAAGCCGTCCGTTGTCTGGTTTGCCTTGGCGCGGCCATTGGCAAGAAACAGGAATTTGCCCGCCTTATAGTTAACGCCCGCCTGCTTCAATTCCTCCTCGGTCTTGCCGACAGAGGCCACTTCCGGCGTGGTATAAACCACACCAGGGATCACATCATAATTCACGTGCCCGGCCTGCCCGGCAATCAGCTCGGCCACGGCAATGCCCTCGTCTTCGGCCTTGTGCGCCAGCATGGGGCCACGGATCACATCGCCTAAGGCGTAGATGCCAGGCACCGAGGTTGCGAAGTGTTCATTAACCTCAATGCGCCCACGGGCATCCTTTTTGATTCCAGCCACCTCACAGCCCAGGCCTTCGGTGTTAGGCACGCGGCCTACAGCAACCAGAACCACGTCTGAGGAAATCTCCTCGGCCGCCCCGCCCGCTGCGGGTTCAACAGCAAGCACAACTCCGGACGCAGAGGTCTTGGCTCCCATCACTTTGGAGGCGAGCTTGAATGTGAAACCCTGCCGCTCCAATAGCCGTTGAAAGGCTTTGGCCACCTCACCATCCATGCCGGGCAAAATGCGGTCGAGATATTCAACCACAGTCACTTTCGCGCCAAGACGCGCATAAACCGAGCCAAGCTCAAGGCCAATCACACCCGCCCCAATCACCGTGAGTGTTGATGGAATCTTCTCCAGCACCAGTGCGCCGGTGGAGGTGACAATCTGCTTCTCATCAATGGCAACGCCCTTGAGATTGGCGGATTCGGAGCCCGTCGCGATCACAATGCTCTTGGCCTCATGAACCGTCTCGCCCACCTTCACCTTGCCAGGGCCGATGATGGCGGCGCTGCCGCGGATCACATCAACCTTGTTCTTCTTGAACAGGAAATCGATGCCCTTGGTGTTGCCGTCGATGGCTTCCTGCTTGAACACCATCATCTGGCCAAAATCCACTTTGGTGTCAGCGGTCAGCCCCATCTTGGCAAAGGAGTGTTTGCTCTCAGCCAGCAACTCCGTGGCATGCAGCAGCGCCTTGGAAGGAATGCAGCCCACATTGAGACACGTGCCCCCATGCGTGGCGCGCTTTTCAATGACCGCCACCTTGAGCCCAAGCTGTGCCGCGCGAATGGCGCAAACATACCCGCCGGGACCCGTGCCGATGATGATGAGATCATGCGCCATGATTAGAGATCCAAAATCGCCCGCTGCGGGTCTTCCAGATTTTCCTTGATACGCACGAGGAAAGTCACGGCCTCCTTGCCGTCCACAATCCGGTGATCATAGGAGAGCGCCAGATACATCATTGGGCGGATCACTACCTGGCCAGCAACCGCAATCGGGCGTTCCTTGATCGCATGCATGCCGAGAATGCCGCTCTGCGGTGCATTGAGAATTGGCGTCGACATCAGCGACCCATAGATGCCGCCGTTGGTGATGGTGAAGGTGCCTCCTTGCATGTCTGCAATTTGCAACTGGCCGTCTCGTGCCTTTTTGCCATATCCCGCGATCGTCTTTTCAATACCCGCGAAGGACAGCAGGTCGGCATTGCGCACCACCGGAACCACGAGCCCCTTTTCGGTGCCCACGGCCACGCCGATGTTGTAGTAATTCTTGTAAACAATATCCTCGCCATCAATCTCGGCATTGACGGCTGGCACATCCTTCAACGCTTGAATGCAGGCTTTCACAAAGAAGCTCATAAAGCCCAGCTTCACGCCGTGCTTTTTCTCAAACACATCCTTGAATTGGTTGCGCAGCGCCATGACCGCACTCATGTCCACCTCATTGAAAGTGGTGAGCATCGCGGCAGTGTTTTGTGCATCCTTCAGGCGCTTGGCGATGGTAGCGCGGAGTCGCGTCATCTTCACGCGCTCTTCGCCACCTTGCGGGGCAGCAGGAACCGGCGCTGAAACCGCAACAGGCGCTGGCGCCGTTGCCGCAGGCTTGGCCTCCAGCGTGGCAATCACATCGCCCTTCAGGATACGTCCATCCTTGCCCTTGCCTGAAATATCAGCGGGGTTGAGATTGTTCTCAACCACAGCCTTGCGAACGGCGGGAGAAAGTGTCTGCTCTGGAGGCTGCGCGGCAACAGGTGCCGGCGCTGCAACTGGCTTTGCAGCAGGAGCGGCGGGGACGGCACCAGCCGCACCTTCGGCAATTGATCCCAACAACCCGCCCACGGCAATGGTCGTGCCGGCGGCGGCAGAAATCTTTTCCAGCTTTCCCGAAAAAGGCGCTGGCACTTCAACCGTCACCTTGTCGGTTTCAAGTTCCACTAGCGGCTCATCGGCCTTCACCGCATCGCCTTCTTTTTTGAACCACTTGCCAATGGTGGCCTCAGTGACGCTTTCGCCCAAAGTGGGCACACGAATGTCTTTGCTCATGATTGATTGTCCGTCCGTAAAATTATGCCATCGCTTCGTCGAGGAAGGCTTTGAGTTCTTTGAGGTGTCGGCTCATCAGGCCTGATGCGGTGGCAGCCGAAGCCGCACGGCCCACATAGCGCACGCGCGTGTTCTTGGCCTTGATGAATTCCAGAACACGCTCAAGGTTGGGCTGAGCGAAACTCCAGGCACCCATGTTGTAAGGCTCTTCCTGGCACCAGACGAATTCCGCCTTCGAGAAGCGTGCCAGTTCCTGTGCCAGCGCCTTATGCGGCCAAGGATAGAGCTGTTCCACACGAAGCAAATAGATGTCATTGAGGCCGCGCTTCTCGCGCTCCTCATAGAGATCAAAATAGACTTTGCCCGTGCACAAGATCACGCGGCGGATCTTGTCGTCCTTCACCAGCTTAATTTTTTCGCTCTTCAGGAACTCGGCATCATCCCACAGAATGCGGTGGAAGGTGCTTTGCGCGCCCATTTCGTCAAGTGTTGAAACCGCGCGCTTGTGGCGCAGCAGCGATTTCGGTGTCATGATGATCAACGGCTTTCTGAAATCACGTTTCATCTGGCGGCGCAGAATATGGAAGTAATTCGCAGGCGTGGTGCAATTGGCCACCTGCATATTGTCTTCGGCACACATTTGCAGGAAGCGCTCCAGCCGTGCCGAAGAATGTTCCGGGCCCTGGCCTTCGTAGCCATGCGGCAACAGGCACACGAGGCCCGACATGCGCAACCACTTGCGCTCCGCCGATGAGATGAACTGGTCAAACAACACCTGCGCGCCATTGGCAAAGTCACCAAATTGCGCTTCCCACAAAGTCAACGTATTGGGCTCGGCCAGTGAATAGCCATATTCAAAGCCCAACACCGCTTCTTCCGAGAGCATGGAGTTGATCACTTCAATCTTGGTGGTTTGCTCTTTCACCAAA
>JAYTIG010000543.1:0-3365 GCA_043731995.1 Hyphomicrobiales bacterium | reverse complement strand
AATTTCTTTGCCGCTTTGGTTGGTGTGCCGCGTGACAAATTCAAGCTGACGCGCGGCACCATTTCGAATTTCAAAAGTTCCGCTGACGTGCAGCGCGGCTTCTGCAAGGACTGCGGCACGCCGCTGACTTTTGATGATTTGACAGAGAACCGCATCTCGGTGTCGATCGGCTCACTAGACCAGCACTCCGAATTCGGGCCCCAAGTGCAATATGGACTTGAGTCGCGCGAACCATGGTTCAATGAGATTGTTGCACTCCCGGCCTATAGTTCAGGTGAAGATGCCACGGGCGTGACAGCTTATGCCCAGCGCCTGTCTCACTTCGCTGCAACCAACCGGCAGCATCCAGATCATGATACGGATGAGTGGCCGATCACACGTAAGTGAGTGGCAGCGCGGTGGTCTCCTTGATCTTTTCCATCACGAAGCTGGATGAAACGTCGGCCAGCGGGATGCGCTTTATCAGCCGCTTATAGAGGCTGTCATAGCCCGCCACATCCGGCACCACGGCGTGCAAAACATAATCCGTATCACCAGTGGTGCGATAGACCCCGATGACTTCCGGCAGGCCCTGCACGGCGTGGGCGAACTTCTCCAGCCAGGATGGATCATGCTCGGCTGTCTTGATGGCAATGATGACCGTGAGGCCGACATTGAGTTTCGCTGCATCAAGCAACGCCACACGCGCCCTGATAATGCCCTTCCCTTCAAGCGCCTTGATGCGCCGCCAACAGGCATTGCGCGACAAATGCACCCGCTCGGCCATGTCTTCGATTCCGATCGTGGCGTCACGCTGCAGATGTTTCAGAATTTCTATGTCTTTGGGATCAATCATGCCTGTTGCGCAATCTATTGGGATATTTTCCACCAAATAGCTTATAACGGCAGAATATTCGAGACTTTTTCTTCCCCAGACCGGGTTAATTTGCCCAAAACCTGAGAGGAACCCCCGATGAAAACCTTGGACGAAATTTTTCTGGCCCATCCGCGCGCTGCCGGCGAAGGCTATTTTGCGCATATGGCCTTTGCTTTCCGCTTTTCGGCACGTCTGCTGCGCGCATCTTGTGCCGCCTTCATCCATGGCATCGTTCCGGAAGCCTGTGAAACCACGGCCTCTACAGCCGTCCTCGACCTCGCCGACGATTTGCGCCTTCGCCGCGCGATGCTGGCTCAGGGCAAGGCCGCTGAGGCAACACGCGGCGAGTTCGCCAAGCCAGCCACTTGAGGCACTGGCAGCAGTGTGGTTTCAGACGCGGCGATGCGGTCATAGAGCATGATCTGGCGATACAGCGGCAGCCATTCATAGAGAAAGATTTCAATGGGCCGCCAATTGGCCACCCAGCCGAGGATGAGCAGGCTTTGTTCCATCAGGCGCTGGAAAGGTGAGGGATCTGGCGGCAGGTTCAGCGCCTTGATCGCCAGAAAGCACAAGGCCAGAACCACCAGGCCAATGGCCAGGAAACGCCGCCCATTGCGCAAGAGTTCGCGCCTGTCTTGGCGCAGCAGCCCTGCACGATAGACGAAATAGTTGTGGATGGCCTCAGGAATGTGCTGGGCAAAGGGCGAAGCGCAGGCCTCCTGCGGCAGGGTGACGATGATTTTGAACGGTCCCTTGGTTTTGAGCTCTCGCGCATAGCCCACAATGTAGCGCTCAGCCTTTTCATCAAGATCGCGCTCTCGGAAAGGCGAAGGATCCAGCAAGTTGAAAAGCTGATCCGCAGTGCGCAGGTGGATTTCGATGGTATCGCCGCTGGTACTCATGCGGCGAAGGTAGAACCAAATCTTGGCTGCGGCCAGCAGCCTATTTCTTCTTTGGGTCGGCCACCCAACCCTTGGATTTGAACATGGCCCAAAGCGCCATGGCATGGCCGTGGCCCAAATCATATTGCTTGGCCAGCCAATCGCAAAAATCCTTGGCCTTCATGTCAAACTTCAGAATGCCGGACTTTTCCATGGCAGCTTTGAACTGGTCAGGTCCCTTGCCGGTTTTGGCCTTGATGGTGTCCAGATAGGCTTGAAACGTCACGTGCTCCTCCATGTCCTGGTTCACAATCGAGATTTGCCTTCGCGGTAGACTAGGCGATCGCTAGCGCCGACGCCAGAACGGTGCCCACCGGCAACCGGATAGAGTTGTTAACCGAAATCCTGGAGGGCCAGGCCGAGGCCTACACGGTTTCGCCCGACTGTGTTAAACACCGCCAAGCCCAAGGATTCGTGGCCAAAGGAGTTTGGGATGAAGAACCGCGCCGTTTCCATGATCGCTGTGTCATTACTTTTTTCGAGCGCCGCGCAGGCAGCCGACATAGTCAACTTCACCATGAAGGCCCATATGCCTTCCCTCAATGACGCCGCCGCCAATGACCATTTCATCGTTGGGGTTTCCGACAAGCAGATCGAAACCAACCTTGATGTGAAATGCGAGGCCCCAAAAAGTGGCTTGCTCGGCGGGCGCGACAGGAGCTGCGCGGTTTCCGGTATCGGTTCCATCATTAATCCCGGCAATGGCCAGAAACTTCAACGTACCCAATACATGGGTGGCTGGGCCGTCAAATCCAACGGCTATACGGATGCGACCACCATGTCGGCCAATTATCTTGCCGTTGGCAAGGTTGCGGCGTCAAATTCGCCGTTCAGCGGCTCCATGATGTTGAAGCCTGAAACACCTTCCAGCGGTGCCATTCAATTGCGGGATTCAGTGATGGCCAATTTGAAGGCCCAGCAAAGTTCCACACTGATCGACACGCGTGTTGACACGGTTCAGTTCAACAACTTCACCCTGCCCTCAACCGGTTTTCCATCTGACAAGGGCTGTGTGTGGAATGGCGACATGATCTATGCCTATCAGACGCAATCCTGGTTCATGAATATCAAGCTCAAGTGCAACGACAAGGAAGTGGCGCTGAAAGGCAACATGCCCTTCACCGAAACCAAGAATGTCGGCAACCAACACCAATATGATCTCACCCTCATGGTGCCCAATACCGACTCGCAGAATGATGCGGCGCTTTTCGCCAAAGGCTCGGATACGGATCTGTTTGCCGCAGCAGATGGCTTGAGTGGCCAGGTGATCATGAAGGAAAGCGCCATTGTAGATGTGACCTTAGAGGGTCACACCGACAAGGTGCCGATCGACATTGACGCCTCCGCCACAATCTCGGCCAACAATGTGCCGATTGAAGTGGCTCGGTCTTTCGCCATGGTCATGGGCATTCTGTCACGCACTTTCTTCGGGTCTTAAGTCATGGGCGCATTTATTTGGACAGGCCTGATCGGCCTTGTGGTTGGTATTGTGGCCAAGCTGTTGCTGCGCGGGCGCAACGGCCCGCATGGGTTGCTGGCAACGGCGATTCTGGGCATTTGCGGCT
>JAYTIG010000542.1:0-3373 GCA_043731995.1 Hyphomicrobiales bacterium | reverse complement strand
CGCCGATGAACGCGCCGCTCTGGTTCAGCGCATCAGCGATTACACAACGCAGGCCGAACTGGCGCACGCCAAGGAGTTGGGCTCGGTGTTTGCCATGGCCGGCAACGTGGGCGGTGCGATGCGGATCGGCATTGAAGATGCCATGTCGCACCACAGCAAGAATGAGGCTGAGTCACAGGCCCACAATGAAGCTGCCATGCAGGCGGCGCAGGATTATATGGCCCCCGCCAATGCCGCCATCGAAGCCAACCGGAACGCCGTTTCCGAATTTGAACTGCAGAAGGATTTCCGCAGCCTGATCAAGCAGGGCTATATCACGAAGTCTGAATTCGGCTGGGGATCGCCCCTATGGGCGCAAGACATTTTCACGCTGGAACCCGGTCAGGACAAACCGCGGTGCAACTCTTGAAATGAATCCGGGGCGCTAAGACATGTTTCTGGGCTGGTTGCAGCGGGCGATTGCGGGCACCGTTGCCTTTCTGGTTTTTGCGGCGGTTGTGGCTTCGGGCCAGTTTCCATTGCTGACGGCGCTGTTTGGCCCGCTTGTTGAAACCGTGATTGGGAGCAGGGCTGATGCCATTGCGGCGGGCTGGATGACCTGGCGGGCCGATCCTTCAAGCTCTGCCGATACGGCCTGCAAGGGCCTGTGGGTGGAGCGGGCGCGCAACGACATGGCTTTGCGTTGCTATGCCACCACAGACATCTCACGCCTTTGCGATCCGCAGGAGCGGGTGCATTTTGGCTGGCTGGTAGCGCGTTATGTGGAAGATGAGCGGACCTTCAACCAGACTTTGCTTGCCATCATTCCGGTTTTGGCGTTGGCTCAGGCCCGGCAGGTGGAGGGCGCAGCCCACGACAAGGCTTTGCCGCCACAATTGCAGGATTTGAAGAATTCAGGCTTCGAAAAGGCTTTCCGCCTTCCGGTGCTGCGTGATGGTGAGGTTACCGCGTTGATCCAGAACTTGGCACATAAGGGCTATCTCCATCGGGGCGATCTCGCTTGGCACCTTCCCGCTCGTTTGGAAAATGGCTTTGCGACCATTGATCCGCAAGGATTGCCAGCCAATTGCCTGCCTTAGACGGCATATCCGCATCCTGCTTGTGTGCCACAAGCTCGCCCAACTTGAGCGAAGGGGCGAGCGCCCAGCTTGAACAAGCTGCGATAACTGCCTATCTCTTCGCCCATGTTCAAACGCCTGAAGCGCCTCGTTGGCAAAGCCCCACCCACCGTCAATCTCATCCGCCTGGAAGGGGCCATCATGGCGGGCCGCTCCGTCTCGTCCTCCATCAATGCCAAATCATTGGAGCCCACGCTGAAGAAGGCCTTTCGCAAAGGCACCGCCGCAGTGGCCTTGGCAATCAACTGCCCCGGCGGCCAGCCCGTTCAGGCTGCCCTGATCGCGGCCCGCATCCGCGAACTGGGGGCTGAAAACAACATTCCGGTTATTGCCTTCTGTGAAGACGTGGCGGCCTCCGGCGGTTATTGGCTGGCTTGCGCGGCAGACGAAATCTATGCCGATGAGAATTCCATCATTGGTTCCATCGGCGTGATCGCGGCTGGCTTCGGCGCCCCCAAGGCGCTGGCCAAACTGGGCCTCGAACGGCGCGTTCACACGGCAGGTGCGTCAAAAAGCACCAATGACCCGTTCATGCCCGAAAAGCCTGAAGACGTGAAGAAACTGAAATTGATCCTCGATGACATCCATGAGAGTTTCAAGGCAATGGTCAGTGAGCGCCGCAAGGGCAAGCTCAAGGCGCCGGAAAAGCAACTCTTCGATGGCAGCTTCTGGACCGGCCGTAAGGCCCTGGAATTGGGCCTGATTGACGGGCTGGGCCACGCGCGTGCTGTGCTCAGGGCACGCTTTGGCGACAAAGTTGAAATCCGCGATGTGTCTGCACCCAAATCTTTTGGCCAGCGCTGGCTGGGCCTTGGCGCGATGCAAGCGGGCCGCCATGCTTTGGCCACAGAATTTGGTGACGCTGCGTTAACAGCCTTGGAACAGCGTGCCTTGTGGGCCCGCTTCGGTTTGTGATACGCTGAGCCATGTTAAAGGAGAGGCCAATGGGATTTATTCGCACCGTCATTTTGATGGGCTTGGGCTACTTGGCCATGAAAACCATGAAGCGCGCCATCGAAAACCTGGAGGCGCAGAAGCTGAAGGTCAATGCCAAATCTGATCAGGCGCAAACGCAGATGCCCAAACTGAAGCTTGATCCGCTCACGGGCGTTTATCGCCCTGAAGCGTGACCAAAGACGTTGAGGCGCGGCTGGCGGAAGTTTATCACGCCGCCTCACCATCGGATCTTGCAAAAACCTATGATGATTGGGCGGCCGACTATGATGCCGACATGCTGGCTACGGGCTATGCCCATCCTGCCGTTATCTGCGGGCTGACCTCCCGCTATGTGAGTGATACTGCCACCCCCATCCTCGATGCTGGGGTGGGCACCGGCAATATCGGCCTCCTTCTTTCGATTCTGGGTTTCACCAACCTTCACGGCCTCGACATGTCGCAAGGCATGTTGGCCAAGGCGAAGGCGCGTGGCATTTACTCCAGCTTGCACCAAGGCATTCTTGGCGCGGCGCTGGATTTTCCGTCGAGCCGTTTTTCTTGCGTCGTCTCCACGGGAACCTTCACTACGGGCCACGCCCCTGCTTCCGCCTTTGGTGAATTGACCCGCGTGGTGAAGCCCGGCGGCCACCTCATCTTCACCATGGGCACCACGGTCTGGGTAGAAAACGGCTTTGCCCAAAAACTGGATGCCCTTTGCCGCCAAGGCTTGCTCATCCCGGTTTGGCAAAGCGAAATCTACCACCCCATGCCTCATTCCAAAACCGAAAGCCACTTCACCACACGGGCGCATGTGTATCAGCGGGCTTGATTGAATCAACTTCACCCGACGGCTTCAACCCTCTCCCCCTGCGGGGGAGGGGGGACCATTGCGAAGCAATGGTGGGTGAGGGGTTGCTCCGACATTTCAGGATCTTTCGGAGCGACCCCTCATCCGCCCTTCGGGCACTTTCTCCCGCAGGGGGGAGAACGGCGTAACGGGCGAGCGCGGACAAGGCCGTTTGACCTGTGCCACACACTCCTCTATTCCCGCGCCCATGACCCTTCAACCCACCAAAGCCTTTCAGGACCTGATCCTCACGCTCCATAACTATTGGGCCGCACAGGGCTGTGTCATTCTCCAGCCTTATGACATGGAGGTGGGTGCCGGCACTTTCCACCCTGCTACGACACTGCGCTCAATCGGGCCGAAGCCTTGGGCCGCCGCTTATGTGCAGCCTTCGCGCCGCCCGAAAGACGGCCGCTATGGCGAGAACCCGAACCGGCTGCAGCACTATTATCAATATCAAGTCATCAAGATC
>JAYTIG010000541.1:0-3377 GCA_043731995.1 Hyphomicrobiales bacterium | reverse complement strand
CGGCGCAAGACCCAGCGTCTTGGGCCGTGAAACTGCCGGACCTTGCCTCGCGCCTCAATTCTTTCCCTGTGCTGCGCATTGGCGCGCCTGATGATGCGCTCCTGCGTGGTGTGTTGGTGAAACTGTTTGCGGACCGGCAGATTGCTGTGGATGAGGCTTTGATCTCTTACATGGTGTTGCGCATGCCGCGCTCACTTGACGCGGCGCGCAAGCTGGTGGCTGAAATTGACCGGTTGGCACTGGCTGAAAAAGCCGAGGTGACTCGCAGCTTCGTTTCGCGCGTTTTGGGCAAATTGACCAGCCCGGGTTTGTTTAACGACTAGAGCGGCGGATGCTTGCATCCGCTCGTCAGCACGCTCTAGCTATTTGTTTTGCCGCATCTTTTCGCCCACAAGTGAAACCACTTGCTCGCTCTGTGCTATAAGTTTCCATTCATCAAACTGTCAACTTGCGCTAACATGAGTGTCGCATGAATGACTTGAGCCCCACCCCCAATCTAATCTCCAGCCCGAACCGCTTCTTCAACCGCGAACTTTCATGGCTGGAGTTCAATATGAGGGTGTTGGAAGAGGCGCGCAATCCGGCGCATCCTCTGCTGGAACGGCTGCGCTTTCTGTCGATATCCGGTGACAACCTGGATGAGTTCTTCATGGTGCGCGTGGCCGGACTTGTGGGGCAGTTGCGCGAACAAGTGGCTGAGATCAGTCAGGACGGGTTGACGCCAGCAGAACAGCTTGAGAAAATTCGCAAGCGTGCCCAAGAGCTGATGGTTGAGCAAGACAGGCGCTGGCTTCAATTGAAGGAAGAGTTGAAGGCCAATGGCATCACCATCATCGATACTGTCGATCTCAACAAGTTAGAGCGTGATTGGCTCGATCTGCGTTTTCTCGAACAAATCCTTCCAATCGTAACCCCCATCGCCATTGACCCGGCACATCCCTTTCCTTTCATTCTGAATCGCGGTTTTGTGATGGCGGTTGACTTGAAGCGCAAAGCCGACGGCCACCGGATGCGCGCGCTCTTGCCCATTCCATCGCTGTTGCAGCGCTTCATCAGGCTGCCAGGTGAGCAGACGCGGTTCATCATGTTGGAGCATATGCTGGAGCTGTTTCTACCGCGGCTGTTTCCGGGCTATCAGGTTCTGGCCACAGGCCTTTTCCGTGTCATCCGGGACAGCGACATCGAAATCGAAGAAGAAGCCGAGGATCTGGTGCGGGTGTTTGAAAGCGCGCTGAAGCGGCGCCGCCGCGGCCAGGTGATCCGCATGGAAGTGGATACCAATTGCCCCGCAGAATTGCGCAATTTCATTGCCGATGAATTGGGCGTTTCGGATGATGTAACGATTGTCACCGAAGGACTGGTGGGTTTTTCTGACACGCAGCAACTTATTCTCGACGAACGGCCAGACCTGAAATTCACGCCCTATGTGCCGCGCTACCCAGAGCGAGTGCGTGACCATGGCGGGGATATTTTTGCTGCCATCCGGCAGAAAGACTTCGTGGTTCACCATCCTTATGAGTCTTTCGATGTGGTGGTTCAATTCATCCGCCAGGCGGCAGCAGACCCTGATGTGGTGGCCATCAAGCAGACGCTTTACCGCACGTCGCGCAATTCCCCGGTGGTGGCCGCGCTGGCCAAGGCAGCGGAAGCGGGCAAATCCGTGATCGCGCTGGTGGAACTCAAAGCCCGCTTTGACGAGGAGGCCAATATCCAGTGGGCGCGCGATTTGGAACGCGCGGGCGTGCAAGTGGTGTTTGGTTTTATTGAACTCAAAACCCATGCAAAGGTTTCAATGGTGGTGCGGCGCGAGGCCGGAACTATGCGCACCTATGTACATTACGGCACGGGCAACTACCATCCCATCACGGCCAAGATATATACGGATCTATCGTTCTTTACTTGTGACCCGGCCTTGACGCGTGATGCCGCACGTGTGTTCAATTTTATCTCCGGCTATGCCCAACCGGAGGATTTGGAAAAGATCGCCCTTTCTCCGATTTCGCTGAAACCGAGGCTGCTGCAGCATATTGATGAAGAGATTGAACATGCCAAGGCTGGCCGCCCGGCGCAGATTTGGGCCAAGCTCAATTCGATCGTTGACCCGGGCATCATTGATGCACTGTACCGTGCCTCCAATGCGGGGGTGAAGATTGATCTCGTTGTGCGCGGCATTTCCTGCCTGCGGCCGGGCATCAAGGGGCTTTCCGAGAACATTCGGGTGAAGAGCATCGTCGGCCGGTTCCTTGAACATTCGCGCATTGTTTGCTTTGGCGCTGGTCATGGTCTGCCGCATCCAAAAGCCAAGGTTTATATCGGTTCGGCTGACTGGATGCCGCGCAATTTGCACCGGCGCGTGGAAACGCTGATCCCCATTGAAAATCCGACCGTTCATGAACAGATTCTTGACCAGATCATGGTGGCCAATATGCGTGACACGGAGCAAAGCTGGGAACTGCAATCTGATGGCCTATTCTTGCGCATCAAGCCGGATGAGAAACATCCACCCTTCAACGCCCATCAATTCTTCATGGAAAACCCATCTCTGTCTGGACGGGGGAGTGCCCTTGCCGGCAAAATAGATGCTAAAGAAACGCGAAAGGCAAAGCGTATCAAGTGAGTTGGCATACAGGCTTCAGAACGGAACCACCGAAATACCGCCCCGTGGCGGTGGTGGATATTGGCTCCAACTCGGTGCGCCTTGTTGTTTATGACGGACTGCGCCGTTCACCTTCGCCCATTTTCAACGAAAAGGTTCTTTGCGGCCTGGGCAAGGGCGTGGCCATAACAGGCCGGTTGAATGAGGCTGCCATATCGCGGGCCTTGGCCTCACTGCGCCGCTTTCGCACTTTGGCCAAACAAATTGGCGTGAAACAGGTCTACGCCTTGGCCACGGCAGCCGCGCGTGAAGCTGAGAATGGCGAAGAATTTATTGATGAGGCAGAAAAGGCGCTGGGTGCGGGCATCCGCGTGCTCACCGGCAAGGAAGAGGCCCGCTTTGCAGCGCTTGGCGTTCTTTCGGGAACACCTGAAGCAGACGGCCTGGCGGGTGACTTGGGCGGTGGATCGCTTGAATTGATCGACATCAAAGAGGGGCGTTTGCATGATGGCGTGACGCTGCCGATTGGGCCCTTGCGTTTAATCGATCTCTCGGGCGGAGACATGGAACGCGCGCAGGGCCTTGTTGATGAATATCTTTCAACAGCGCCGATTTTGAAAATGCTGAAAGGCCGCACGTTTTACGCAGTCGGCGGCGCGTGGCGTAACTTGGCGCGGGTGCATATGGCCCAGGCCGACTACCCCTTGCATGTGTTGCATCACTATCAAATGAGCCGTGCCCAGGCGATGAGCATCTCTGAACTCTTGGCCAGGCTCACATC
>JAYTIG010000540.1:0-3386 GCA_043731995.1 Hyphomicrobiales bacterium | reverse complement strand
CGGCGGCGCCAACTGAGGCGAGAATGCATTGTTGCACCGGCGCAACAGGTCGGAGAAATTTATCTTACCCCAATTGGGCCGCAATTTCTCCGGCTTTCAAGCCGATGCTGCGGCCAACCATGATTTTGGAAACTTGCCATGTTGAAGCGTAGCCTCTTTGTTTGCGCGCTCTTGATGAGTGCTTCGAACCTGCCTGCTTATGCCGATGATGTTTCGGCCCGCGTTGACCAGTTGGAGGAACAAGTCCGCCAACTCACTGGCCAGATCGAGCAGCTCAATTATCAATTGAAGCAGATGCAGGCTCAGAAAAAGCTGGGCGCAATTGATGCTGCTCCATCTGCAACGCAACAGGCGCTGACACAGCCGCCCGCCACACAAGTCATGCAGAAGCCCGTAGCCGTTGCTGCAGCACCTGCTCCCGTAGTTCAGCAGCAAGCCGCTGCGGCCCCCGCCCCTTTGGCACCGCGCAAAAAGCCGCTGGCCAATATCGCAACCCAACAGGGTATTGAAACCATCGACGAAACGCCCGTGCCGCAACCTGCCGCACCCGTGGCTCAGGCCCAGATTTCCGGCGCCACGCAACTGGCTGGCGCCGCCCCGGCCCCGCGCCTGCTGGGTGCCACAACCAAAGCCGCCAACGGCAATGATGGCGGCTTCCAGGGCCAGGTTCTCGTGGCCCCCGGCAGTGATGACAATGCGGCAACGCCAGCCGTGGCCGATAGTTCTGCAGTGGCTGATACGGCGGTGGCCCAACCCGTCTCACTCCAGGCTGAAACACCGGATGATCTTTTCCTGCGCTCGGAAAAGGCTTTGCTGCAATTGCAGTTTGCCGATGCCGAACAGGGCTTCAAGGATTTCGTGGCCAAATATCCCGAACACAATCTGGCTGGCAGCGCCGAATTCAAACTGGGCGAAACCTTCTGGGCCCAGCAGGATTATGCCGCAGCCGCGCAAGCCTATTTGTCGAGCTACAAGCAATGGCCCAAGGGCCGCCGTGCGCCTGACAGCCTGTTGAAGCTGGGCCTTTCCATGGCCCGTCTTGAAAAGAAAGATCAGGCCTGCAGCCTTTTGGGCTCTGTGGATACAGAATATCCAAGTGCCGTTGAAGTGAAGAAGCGCGCCCAAGCCGAATTCAAGCGCGAAGGCTGCTGATTTAGCCATTGCTGACAAGGGCCCGCTGCGCCACAAGGCAGGCGTGGCTTCGTTCAATTCTCAAAAACTCAAACGAATTTTCGCCGCCCTGCCCGGCGATGCGCCTTTTGCCGTGGCGGTTTCCGGCGGTGGCGATTCCATGGCTCTGCTGCATTTGGCGCTGAATTGGCAAGGCTCACCGCATGGCCTTGTGGCACTGACCGTCGATCACGCTTTGCGTCAGGGTTCTGCGGCAGAAGCGCGGCAAGTGAAGCGCTGGTGCGATGATCTGGGCGTTGAGCATCACACATTAAAATGGCGCCATGATCCCATCACCTCCGGCCTGCAGGCCAAAGCCCGCAAGGCACGCTATGATTTGATGTCCGCTTGGTGCGTCAAACATGGCATTGGCATACTGCTCACTGCGCACACGGCGGAAGATCAGGCCGAAACCGTTTTTATGCGATTGCAGCGCACCAACAGCAAGCGCAGCCTTGCGGCCATCTGGCCAGAGACACAGTGGAATGACCTGCGTGTGTTGCGGCCCCTGCTGAATGAACAACGCATTGCCTTGCGTAACTATCTTACCGGGTTGCGGCAGGAATGGATTGAAGACCCAAGCAACGACAATGAAAAATTTGAGCGCGTGCGCATCCGCAAATCCGCACCCGCAGCATCATTGGCGCAGCAGGCCGCTGCGGCGCAACGTCATGTGCTGGCCATTGAGACCAAAGCCAAGGTGTGGTGCGATAAATATCTCACCATCGCAGCTTTCGGCATGATCTCATTTCCGCCAGCGCGCTTTCAAACACAAAAGCCCGAAGTGGCAGATGCCATCCTGTGCCGCGTGATTGATCTTGCAGGTGGCACACCACCGGATGCAGCACGCCGCCACCGCTTCATTGCCTGGCTGCAGGAAAGCGCCGAGAGCCCGGCGCAACTGCGCCGCACCATGGGTGGCGCGCTCTTCGCCAAGCGCAAGCGCGAAGTAATTGCCGCGCGAGAGCCTGCGCGAATTGACGCAAAGCCCGTGAAACTGGTTGCCGGAAGATCCGTCATTTGGGATGGGCGCTTTCAGGTGAGCGGGCCAGCAGCTTCAAGCATTGTCTTGGCTATTGACAATAAACTACTGAAATCAAATGATGAAATTCCAGCTTTCGTGCGTGCTGGTTGGCCGCTGGTGATGCAGCGTGGCAAGCTTCTGGCTACGCCTCTGGCGCAATTTCACCCCACAGCGAAAATCACATTTATCAAGAAATAACATTGGCCTTGCCCTTGGATTGGAAGGGGCATCAACCTATGTTAGGCCATGAACTGATTTTGGCCCGTGCGCGCGCCGCACAAAGCCACAGCATTGAGGGACACACGTGAACAATTTCCGCAACGCCGCCATCTGGATCGTCATCGGCCTTCTTCTCGTGGCCCTCTTCAGCGTGTTTCAAGGCCAAGTGATGAAGAGCTCCACCAAGGAAATCACCTATTCTGAATTCTTCGACAAGGTGAACGCTGGCACGGTGAAGAGCATCACTTATTCCAATGGTTACATTCAGGGCAAGGAAACGGCCAGCGCCACTGCTGGGACCGCGACTTCTGGCATGGCGACTTCCGGCACCGCAACCACAGCCACCACAGCTGCGGGCAAGGATGCAGGCCTCACTTCTTTTGAAGGTTACGTGCCGCTGACTGATGGCGATCTGGAGCGCCTGCGAGCCAAGGGCATTGAAATGACCTTCCGCCCCGCGCAGACCGAGAGCTTCTGGTCCAGCGCTGCGCTCACCTGGCTGCCGCTTGTGGCGCTCGTGGGTGTATGGATTTTCTTCATGCGCCAGATGCAGGCCGGCTCGGGCAAGGCCATGGGCTTTGGCAAATCCAAGGCCAAGCTGCTCACTGAAAAGCATGGCAAGATAACCTTTGCTGATGTTGCTGGCGTGGATGAAGCCAAGGATGATTTGCAGGAAGTGGTTGAATTCCTGAAAGACCCACAGAAATTCCAGCGTCTCGGCGGCAAGATTCCAAAGGGCGCGCTGCTTGTTGGCCCGCCAGGCACCGGCAAAACCTTGCTGGCCCGCGCCATTGCGGGCGAAGCGGGTGTGCCCTTCTTCACCATCTCTGGCTCTGACTTTGTTGAAATGTTTGTGGGCGTTGGCGCAAGCCGTGTGCGCGACATGTTCGAACAGGCCAAGAAGAACGCGCCTTGCATTATCTTCATCGACGAAATTGACGCTGTGGGCCGCCATCGTGGCGCAGGCCTGGGC
>JAYTIG010000539.1:0-3387 GCA_043731995.1 Hyphomicrobiales bacterium | reverse complement strand
CGCGGGTGGCATCGCCGGGGGCGGGGTTGCTATCGAAGGTGAAAGTGTCACCCGCCTTGATCTGAACTTGCTTTTCCGCAAACGTGCCAATGCGGATCTTTGGGCCTTGCAAATCGGCCAAAATGCCGATGGGGCGCCGCACTTTTTCTTCCACAGCACGAATGTGGCCATGCAATTCTTTCAACAGGGCATGGTTGGTGTGGCTCATGTTGATGCGGAAAACATCCACGCCTGCCACGAACAGTTTTTCAATCATCTCGCGGGTTGAGGATGCCGGGCCAAGCGTGGCCAGGATTTTGACTTTCCGGTTTCTGTGCAATTTACTGACCTTGCTGAGTGTTGGTGCCGGCAGGCTGGGTGGGATCGGGCGCAGGCAGCGGCAAAGGCTGGGCCTGGGTATTGCCTGTATTGGCGGGAGGTTGAGCGGGCGCTGGCTGTTGGGCCGGGGCGGGAAGAGCGGGCGGCGCCTTGTCGTCCGAAAGGTTTACGGTCCAATCGGCCTTTTCGCCGGTATCGACTTCAAAGAAGCCTTGCTGTTCAAAGCCACGGCCCACGCAATCGTTGATGCCGCGGATGGTGAAGATCTTTTCCTTCATGCAGAAAAGCGCCTTGCCACCCCAATTGCCGCCCTTCTGGCGGTCAATCGCGTAGATGTAATAGTAGCGGGCATGGAGACTGCCCTGAACCAGTTTCATGCAAGCCTGCGGATTGGCCGACCACCAGCCCTCCGAAACCCAACCATCCTTGTCCTTGTAGCCAACGGCGGCCTGGACCTTGCTGGAAGTGCGGTTGCAGAGCTGTAGATCGGCCATTGCAGGCATTGAGCCAAGGGCAACTAGCCCAGCGCCCAAGCTCGCGGCGATCAAAATGCGTTTCATGCCCCTTCTCTCCACAGCCGTTATAGCAAAACTTGGGCAAATCGCCCCGATTAGCCGCATTAACTAGGGGATTCTGCTGGATGGGACAAGGGCAGACAGCTTGCAAGGCGGCTGGGGCAGGCAGTAAGTAACAAATTGCGCCAAAGCATCGAGCGAGCAAGTGAACTTACTTGCGAGCGAAAAGATGTGACAAATCAAATTTCCAGAGCGGCGGGCGGGCGGGTGCGAGCATCCGCCGCTCTGGGAGCAAGTCAAGAGAGGCTGCCATGCCGTTCAACGTATTTGAATTCAATGAGCATTGGGACATCCCCGGCGAGACTGTTGACGATGTCTATCAGGTTTTGGCCCAAGGAGAATTGCTGCCGCTGTGGTGGAAGGGCGTCTATTTGGAAGCCGTTCCACTGAATGCGGACGCAGAGCCCAAGGTGGGCGCGCGGTTGCGGGCGAAAGCGCGCGGGGCTTTGCCTTATGAATTGAATTTCATTCTTGAAGCTGTTGAGTTGGTGCCCGACAAGAGAGTGGTGGTGCGAACCATTGGTGATTTCATCGGCTTATGGACGGCGGTGTTGCAACAGCAGGCTTCAGGTGTCCGCGTGGATTTGAACTGGAAAGTGACGGTGGAGCGCCCAATCCTCAAATATCTCTCCCCACTGCTGCGCCCGGCCTTTGCCTGGAACCACCGCTGGACAACACCTCGTGGCGAATTGGGCCTGCGCGAATTTCTTGCCCAAAAGCGCGCCAAAGGTACTTGAAACCACCGCCTGTGGATTGATAAAAATTGGCATTGGCGCGCTGCGGCCAAACGCCTATCTAAGCTCCCATGAAGCCCAATGCCCAAAACCAGACAGAGCTTGAAGCTGCCGCCTTCCGCAGGCTCGTGGAGCATCTGCAAAAGCGCACCGATGTACAGAACCTGGATATGATGAATCTCGCCGGGTTTTGCCGGAATTGCCTGTCCAACTGGTATGAAGAGGCGGCACAGGCTAAGGGCCTTGACGTTAGCCGCTCCGAGGCGCGCGAACATATTTACGGCATGCCCCAGGACGAGTGGAAAGCCAAATACCAAACGGGCGAGAAGCAGGCCCACAAGCCTTCGCACTGAACTTTCAATTTCAAGAACCGGAGTTACCATCGTGGCCACCAAGACCAAATCCAATTTTGCTGAAGGCCAACTCAAGGCGCTGGTGGAGCGCATTGAACGGCTGGAAGAAGAAAAGAAGGCCATCGCTGCCGATATCAAGGAAGTCTATGCCGAAGCCAAAGGCAATGGCTATGACATCAAGATTTTGCGCAAGGTGATTTCATTGCGGAAGAAGGAGCCTGCTGAGCGCATGGAGGAAGAAGCGCTGCTGGATGTTTATCTTTCCGCATTGGGCATGATGCCGACTGAAGCTGAAGCGGCCTAATCTATTTCTGCTTTCGCAACTCTTGGCATTCGCATTGTCGTTCGGCTGTTGAGGCTGAGGTGAAACGTAATGGCACAAGGTGCAGCGGACTTGGCTCTGGTTCTGGCAGTGGATTGTTCCAGCAGTATTGATGCTGGCGATTATCAGCTGCAAATGCGAGGCATTGCCAGTGCACTGCGCCAAGATTCAATATACGTGGCCATCCGGGCCAGCAAGTTCAAGCGCCTGGCTCTGGCTCTTGTGCAATGGTCGACGTCATCCAAACAGGTTGTTTCCCTGCCATGGCGTTTGTTGAAGGCACGGGCGGATTTTGAAGCGGCGGCCCATGCCATTGAAACTTTTCAGCGGGACTCAGCACCCGGAGGCACAGGCATGGCCGGCGCGCTCAATTTTTCGGTGACAATGCTTCAGCAGTTGCCTTTTCTGGCCAGCAGATACGTCATCGATGTGTCGGGGGATGGGGTTGAAAATGATGGTGGAGACGTGCCAGTTGCCCGCGCAGCTGCCTTGGAGCTTGGCATTGTCATTAATGGCTTGCCCGTGATCTCTGGCTCTGAAGAGCTGCTCGCCTACTACTCAGATATGGTTATTGGCGGCGCAGGTGCTTTCGTTGAACCAGCGCTGAACATCATGGCATTTGAAGAAGCGATGAAGAGAAAGCTGCTGCGCGAGTTGCAACCGCTTTCGGCGTGATTGGGAAAATCAACCTGACTGTCATTTGGGCGCAACGGAAAGACCTTGCGCCCGGCCCTAAACGTCCTCAGCGCAGTTTGTAGCCGTCGTCAGTTGAAATCCTTTTCATCGTTTCCATGCCAGAGCCTGGCAGGAGTGCCGTGCCATCCACATAGGTTGTAATTTTGATCATGCCATCAGCGGCAGGGGCAGTTAATTCATCGCAATATTCCTTGCCGAACCTGTTCTGGAATTGGTCTTCGACTTGGGCTCGCAGGTCATCAAGGTCCTGTTTGATGACCTCATCGCCCAAGTGGAAGAAGTGGGCGCCGTCCAACTCTGCCTTATCCAAAACACTGCAAATGCGATTGGCTTTGAGTGTTACCGTGGAAGTGCTGCGCATTTCAAAATCGGTGGTGTTGCGGAACCGG
>JAYTIG010000538.1:0-3388 GCA_043731995.1 Hyphomicrobiales bacterium | reverse complement strand
TCGCCATCGTTCAATTCATAAAGGGCAAAGCGCATGTCGCGCAGCGGGGCTTTGTAAGTGGGCATGTGTGCCTCCTAATTGCGCAAGGGTTTGCCGGTTTCAAGCATCTGGGTGATGCGGTCCAGCGAGCCTTCGTTGCGTACCAAACGCATGAAGCGCACCCGCTCCAGCTCCAGCATGTCTTTCTCTGTAAGGGTCTTGATCACATCAGTATCGCCGCCGGAAAGAACCTCCGCCAACTCACCCAGCACAACCAGATCATAATCCGTGGCCTTGCCCGCGCGGTGGAAGCCTTGCACGGCCATGTCCAATGCCACGCGGCCAGAGGGGCCGGGCAATGTGAATGTGGGCGGCTCTGGCGGCTTATAACCTTCGACCAGTGACAAGGCCTTGGCTTTGGCATCGGCCAGCAGGCGGTAGCGGTTCATGGTGATGCTATCAGTGGGCCGCATGAACAGATATTCCTTGGCCTCGGCGGCGGATTTCGCCACGGTGGCAACAGAAATGATTTCGAATGCCCGGGCCACGGCGGGCATGGGCCCGTTGGGCAATTTGCCCAGCGTGGACCAACGATGCAGCATTTCCTTGCAGCCGCCCCAGCCGGGAATGAGGCCAACGCCAACTTCCACAAGGCCTGTATAAGTTTCCGCATGGGCCTGCACGGCATCCGATGCGAGCAGGATTTCGCAACCACCACCCAACGCCATGCCCGAAGGTGCGGCCACTACGGGAAAAGACGCATAGCGCAGCCCCATGTAAGCCTGCTGCCCGCCGCCAACGAGATTTTCAATTTCACCCCAGGCCGCAATGTTTGCCGCAAAGGCGGCAAGGCCCAGATTGGCACCGGCCGAGAAATGCGTGCCTTCATTATAGATGACGAGCGCCCTGAACTCTTTCTGCACCAGTTTGATGGTCTTGCCGATGAGAGTCATGGTGTCGGAATCCAGCGAATTCATCTTGCTGGTAAATTCAAAGCAGGCAACACCGTCACCAATATCCCAAACTGCGGCAGAACCATTCTTCAACACGGGCTGCGCGCGGCGCTTGATATCTTCCAGCATCAACACGCCCTCTGGCCGCTTCACGTCGTGATAGGCACCATCAAGGCCCAAAACCTGGCGCTGGCCATTTTCGACGCGGTAGATCAAACGGCCCGCGGCGATGGAAAGAAATTTCGGAACTGCAATGCCGGATTTCTGCAAGCGCTCTGCCAGCCAGCTTGTGCCGAGCTGGTCGATCAATTCAAAGGGCCCGAATTTCCAGTTGAAACCAAGGCGCAAGGCTTCATCAATGGCATCCACCTGATCCGAAACTTCGCCCACAAGGGCCGCCGCATAGGCCAGTGTCTGGCCCATCACTCGCCAGGCAAATTTCCCGTGCTTGCTGTGATGTGAAAGCAATTTGGCAAGGCTGCGGCCCGCATCAGAAATGGCTTCAACATTGGGCTTCTGCTGGTCGCGGTATTGGCCCGTGGCGAGATCAATCGCTTCCTTGCGTTTGCCCTTCTCGCGGTTCAGGCGATAAAAACCGCCTTTCCCTTTGCGCCCGGTATAGCCCTCGCGGATCATCTTCTCGATGAGCGGCAAAGGTTTGCTCGAGGCATGATAGGGATCGTCTTTGTCGAGCAATGCAGACATGCTGGAATTGATATGCGGCATCAGATCAAGGCCCACGAGATCAATCAGGCCGAATACGCCAGTCTTTGGAATACCCATGGGCTTTCCCATGATCACGTCAACCTCTTCAACCGTGAGGCCCGCCGCCACGGCTTCCACCACCGCCGTTTGCAGCCAATAGATGCCAAGACGGTTTCCGATGAAACCGGGACGGTCTTTGCAGGCAACAACACTCTTGCCCAGTTTGATATCGGAAAATTGAGACACGGCCTCAAATGCGGTTTTGGACGTCTTGTCGCTCGTCACCACTTCCAGCAACCGCATATAACGCGGCGGATTGAAAAAATGGGTGATGAGGAAATTCTTGGTGAAATCTTCTGAAGCGCCCTTAGTCAATTCACCAAGGGGAATGGTGGAGGTGTTGGAAGAGACAACGCAACCCTTCTTCCGTACCTTGTCGATCCGGGCATAAAGCGCTTGCTTGATGTCCAGCCGCTCAACCACCGCTTCAATGATCCAGTCGCAATCCTTGAGCAGGTCAAAATGATCCTCGGTGTTGCCGGTGGTCACCAGCTTCGCCGCGGCCTTGCTCATGAATGGCGCCGGGTCAGTCTTCAGCATTTTCTCAACCGCACCTTCGGCAATCACACTGCGGTTGGTGGCATCTTTGGGCACGATGTCGAGCAGCACGACGGGCACACCCGCATTGGCAACATGCGCGGCTATGCCAGCACCCATGACGCCTGCGCCGATAACTGCAACCTTGTTGATTGAAACCATCAGATCGCCTCCAGGATGGTGGCAATGCCCTGCCCGCCACCAATGCATTGCGTGGCCAGCGCGTATTTGCCTTTTTCACGCTTCAACAGGCTTGCCGCTTTGCCCAGGATGCGAGCACCCGATGCGCCGAGCGGATGGCCAAGGGCAATGGCGCCGCCATCAATATTCACCTTGGCATGATCAAGCCCAATGTCGCGCATGGACGCGATGGACTGCGAAGAGAACGCTTCGTTGAGTTCCACCACATCAAGATCGCTGGCTTTGAGGCCCGCCCGCGCCAGCGCCTTCTTGGAAGCGGCCACCGGGCCAACGCCCATGATTTCTGGCGCGCAACCGGAAACCGCAAGGCTCTTCACCGCGGCCAGCATATCCAGCTTGTGGCGCTTGGCATAATCTTCCGAGCACACCAGAAGTGCCACTGCACCATCTGTCAACGGCGAAGACGTGCCAGCCGTCACCACACCCGTGGCGCTGAAGGCAGGCTTCAACCCCGCCAAGCCTTCCAATGTGGTTTCAGGGCGAATGCAACCGTCTGTATCCACCACGCCCATTTTGGTTTTGATGGGGATGATTTCATCCTTGAACTTGCCTGATGCGCGCGCCGCCGTGGCCCGGCGCTGAGACTCAACAGCGAATTCTTCCTGTTCCAACCGGCTGATTTTCCAACGTGACGCCACATTCTCTGCCGTGTCTCCCATGGGCAGATAGGCAGCGGGCATGGATCTGGCGAGTTCTGGATTAGGCAGCGGATTGAACCCCATCATCGGCACGCGTGTCATGCTTTCAACACCGGCGCAAATGAACACTTCGCCCGCACCCAGCGCAATGGCACCAGCGGCTACATGAACGGCAGTCATCGATGAGCCGCAATAGCGGTTGATGGTGGCCGCACCCAGCGAGATTGGCAGGCCAGCCAAAAGACTGATCATGCGCGCCACATTGAAGCCCTGTTCGCCTTCCGGAAATGAACAGCCGAGCAGCAAGTCTTCAAT
>JAYTIG010000537.1:0-8852 GCA_043731995.1 Hyphomicrobiales bacterium | reverse complement strand
CCATCAACAAAAACACCAACTGGCCTTTGAAGAAGTGGAAGCTGTCGAGCCCGATACGTTCTGCTACTGGCGGGCTTGCGGCCATGGAGACCAGCACGCCGATCGCCATCAAAAGCATGACGGATGAGAGCAATGCCCTGTCGATGGTGAACCACCAACGTGCCAGCATGCCGCGATCACTTCTGGAAATCAGGCTCATATTGCACCTCCCACCGACATCGTGATGCCGGGCAGTTTGGAAACAGCTGCGACGAAGGCATCGCCACGCACTTCAAAATTCTTGTATTGATCGAATGACGCGCAAGCCGGAGAGAGCAAGACCACAGCATTAGGCCTGTTGCTCCGGGCTGCATCCTCAGTGGCTTGTGTCACCGCGCGCTCCAACGTTTCGCTGATCACATAGTCAACCTTGCCAGAAAGGGTCTTGGCAAATTCTGCTGCGGCCACGCCGATGAGATAGGCCTTGGCAATGCGCGCGGCGTAGGGCAGCAGCGGGTCTATGCCTCCCGCCTTGGCGAGGCCGCCCGCAATCCAGAAAATGTTGTCGAAAGATGACAAGGCCTTTTCCGCCGCGTCAGCATTGGTAGCTTTTGAATCATTGACGAAGGCAAGCGCGCCCATGTGGGCCACTTGCTGCATGCGATGCGCAAGGCCAGGAAAACCCTTCATTGCCGCTTCGATCTTTGCGACTGGAATGTCAAAGTGGCGCGCGGCGCCAAAGGCCATGCAGGCGTTCTGCCAATTGTGCTTGCCTTTCAAGGCAGGCATGGCCCGCAAATCGAGTTGCTCTGCCACCTTGCCATTGTTCATGGATTGCAAAATACCCTTAGGCGCGGCGAGGCCATTATTCAGTTCGATTTGAACAGAAACCGGCAAGAGGCAAACTGGCGGCTTCACTTTGGTGGCAATGGCTTCTCCAAAACTGTCATCAACGCCGATGAGGGCGGTGCAACCCTGCCCCATCATTGTAAAAATGCGCGCCTTCACGGCCGCATAATTTTCAATGGTGCCGTGGCGGTCCAAATGATCGGCGGTGATGTTTGTGAGAATGCCCACATCCGGCCTCAGGCTGGGCATCAGGTCAATCTGGAAAGAAGATAATTCCAGCACATAGACGCGGCCCTTTTCCGGCGCGCGCAAGTTGAAAACCGCCAGGCCGATGTTGCCGCCCACATCTACATCCAACCCACCTTGCTTCAATACGTGTCCAATGAGGGCCGTGGTGGTGGATTTGCCATTGGTGCCGGTGATGGCCACGAGCTTTGCACCCGCTTGTGCAAGCTCGCGCGCAAAGATTTCCGTGTCGCCGATGATTTCAATGCCTGCCTGCTTTGCCTTGGTGACAGTCCAATGCTGTTCTGGGTGAGTCAGTGGCACACCGGGGCTCAACACAAGCGCATCGAGTGTTTTGAAATCCACCGTGTGCAGGTTGGTGATGGCGAGACCTTCGGCTCTAGCTTTTTCAACGGCAGGATCGCTGTCATCCCAGGCGAAAACCTCCGCACCGCCCAAGCCCAAAGCCGTGGCGCAAGAAATGCCGGAACGGGCGAGCCCGAAGACCGCCACGCGCTTTCCGGCAAATGACTTGGCAGGGAACATCAGCGCAGCTTCAGGGTTGAGAGACCAATAAGGGCGAGAACGAGTGCGATGATCCAGAAGCGGATCACGATGGTGGGCTCTTTCCAGCCCTTCTGCTCAAAGTGATGGTGCAGTGGCGCCATGGCGAAAACCCGCTTGCCCGTTAACTTGAAGGAGGCCACCTGAACGATGACGGACACGGTTTCCAGCACAAAGAGGCCACCGATGATGACGAGAACAATTTCGTGTTTCACAGCCACAGCGATGGCGCCGAGGCAGCCACCCAGCGAAAGTGAACCCGTGTCGCCCATGAAAATCATGGCAGGTGGCGCGTTGAACCAGAGGAAGCCCAAACCTGCGCCCACCAAGGCACCGCAAACCACAGCGAGTTCGCCCGTGCCTTTCACAAATGGAATTTGCAGATAACGCGCGAATTCAAAATTGCCGGCGAGATAGGCGATCAGCGCGTAACTTGCTGCGGCAATCATCACCGGCATAATGGCCAGGCCATCGAGGCCATCAGTGATGTTCACGGCATTGCCCGCACCAACAATCACCAACGCGCCCACCAGCACGAAGAATGGGCCGAAATAGAGCAGGAAATCCTTCAAAAATGGAATGGCCAAGGACATGGAAAGCGGTTTGGCGCCAATCTGCATGAAGATGAGAACGGCGAGCCCCGCAATCAGGAATTCAGCACCGAGGCGCGCACGGCCCGAAAAGCCCCGCACTGAGGCACGGGTGACTTTCAGATAGTCGTCGTAAAAACCGATCGCGCCATAACCCAGCGTGACAAACAACACCGCCCAGACATATAGATTGGTGAGATCGGCCCAAAGCAGCGTTGAGACAAAAACACCAAACAGGATCATCAACCCGCCCATTGTGGGCGTGCCCTGCTTTTCAATGATGTGGCGCTGCGGGCCATCGGTGCGGATGGGCTGGCCTTTACCCTGCTTGATTTTCAATAGGGAAATGATTTTCGGCCCGGCGACGAAGATGACAAACAGCGCCGTCAGGATCGCCATACCGGTGCGCGTGGTGAGGTAACGGAAGACGTTGAAGGCCGAGACTTCGCTGGTCAAGCGGGTGAGCAGGTAAAACAGCATCAGGTCACATCTCTTTCTTCATCGGCGCATGGGCCTTGCGCAAGGCATCAACCACAGGGCCCATCTTGCTTCCGAGTGAGCCCTTGATCACCACACTGTCGCCAGGTTGCAAATCGGCCAAAAGGTCTTTCACCAACTCATTTGAGTTTGCCGCATAACGGGCCTGGCGCGAGGGATCAACGGCCTCAAACAAATGGCGCATCATGGGGCCTGCAGCGTAAAGTCGGTCAATGCGGGCGGCTTCAAGCGGCTTCAAAAGGCCTTTGTGCAAATCGGCGCTGAATTCACCGAGTTCCAGCATATCGCCCAGCACGGCGATGCGTTTGCCCTTGCGCGGCTTTGCCGCCGTTGCGAACAATGCAAGTGCGGCGGCCATGGATTCCGGATTTGCATTATAACTTTCGTCCAGCAACAGAAGGTCGCCCATGCCCATGGCCAGCAATTCCTGGCCGCCCCGGCCCTTTGCGGGTTTGGCTTCGGCCAGCGCCAAAGCCGCGCGCGCCAGATCCGCACCCACCAGTTTCACGGCCGCCAAAACAGCGAGACTGTTCATGGCCATATGCGCGCCCGGCACGCCGAGTTTGAAGGTGACGGCTTCGCCCATCACATCGGCGGCAATGCAGGAGCAGTGGGGATGAAGCGCCAATTGGCGCAAACGGACGTCCGCCTTTTCATGCTCGCCAAAGCCCACAACGTGATCAATGCCATTGATCGTCGCGCGACTTCTGAGAAAATCAAAATAAGGCGAATCCCGGTTCAGCACGGCGGCACCACCCTTTTCAACGCCGCTCAAGATTTCGGATTTGGCTTCGGCAATATCATCCATTGAGTGGAAATGGCCGAGGTGGCTTGCAGCAATGGTGGTGATCAGGGCCACATGTGGTTTCACCATTGCGACAAGCGGCGTAATCTCGCCCGCGTGGTTCATGCCAATTTCGAACACACCAAAAGCGGTGTTGCGCGGCATGCGGGCCAAGGTGAGTGGAACACCCCAATGATTATTGTAGGAGGCTGCCGAGGCATGTGTGCTGCCAGACGCGGCCAGCGCCATACGCAACATTTCCTTCGTCGAAGTTTTGCCCACACTGCCCGTGATGGCAATGTTCTTGCCCATGTTCCATGCGCGCGACGCGCGGCCCATGGCTTCCAGCCCGCGCAGTGGATCGTCCGGCACTTCCAGCAGGGCACCCGCGGATTTCATCTCTGCTGTGATGCGCGAAACTACGGCAAGGCCTGCTCCTGCGCGCAGCGCCTGCGGAACAAAGTCATGCCCATCACGGTTTTCGCCCCTGAGTGCAATAAAAATATCACCCGGCGCAACCGTGCGTGTGTCGATTGAAACGCCATTGAGTGGTGCCTTCACATCACCATGAAGTGTGCCTGCGGTAGCGGCGAGAAGCTCTTGCACTGTCCAAAGCGGGCGCTCAGCCATTGGCACCTCCTGCGGCATAAGTTTTGCCTGCAAGTGCGGCGTGCACGGCCTCATGGTCGGAGAAATGCAAGGTCTTGGCTCCTACAATCTGGCCTTCCTCATGACCCTTGCCAGCGATGAGCAAACTGTCTCCACCGCGCAGCCGCCCTATACCAGCAGCGATGGCTTCGGCCCTGTCACCAATTTCTTCTGCGCCCCTGGCGCCTTTGAGCACTTCGCGGCGGATTGCGGCTGCATCTTCGCTGCGCGGGTTGTCGTCCGTCACAATCGCATGGTCGGCCAGGCGGGTGGCGATCTCGCCCATGATTGGGCGCTTGCCCCTGTCGCGGTCACCGCCACAGCCGAAGACGACGATGAGTTTGCCCTTGGTGGATGGGCGCAAGGCTTGCAACGCATTTTCCAGCGCGTCAGGGGTATGGGCGTAATCAACAAACACACTGCCGCCTTGGGATGTGGTGCCCACAAGTTCGAGCCTGCCTTTGGCACCTTTAAGACTTTCGAGCGCATGCAAGGCCTGCGTAATCTCGCCGCCCGAAGCGATGACGAGGCCTGCCGCCACCAGAGCATTGGAAACCTGAAATTCGCCCACCAGAGGCAAGGCTACCTCATGTCGGCCCTTGGCGCTTTCAAGCGTGAGAAGCTGTTCCAGGCCAGATGTGCGCGCTTCGAGCAGTTTCAATTCGACACCGTTGCGGCCCACCCTGAATGGCAAAAGCCCTGCGCGCCTGGCATGCGCGAGAACCATGGCGCTCTCAGGCACATCCATGTTGATCACCGCAGCGGAGCTCTGCGGCAGCAATTCGTCAAACAGGCGCAACTTGGCGGCAAAATAATTCTCGAAGGTGGCGTGATAATCCAAATGATCGCGCGTGAGATTGGTAAAGGCGCCTGCCGCGAGGTGCAAGCCATCCAATCGGTTCTGCTCCAACCCGTGACTTGAGGCTTCAATGGCCAAATGTTTCACGCCATCACTGCGCAGCCTGGCGGCAAGTTCAGCGAGTTGCACCGGATCCGGTGTTGTATGGGCCAGATATTCGGCACCTTCGGGCCCAACCACACCAATGGTCCCAAGGCTTGCAGCGCGAAAGCCCATGGCCGCCCAGATCTGGCGGACGAAAACAGAAACAGAAGTTTTGCCGTTGGTACCTGTGACGGCTACAATGGTTTCAGGCTGCTTGTCATAAAAGCGCGCGGCGGCAAGGGCTAGCAAGCGGCGCGGATGTTCCACCTCAATCACCGGTGCTGTGCCCTTGTATGCACCCTTGGCGCAGATCACCGCGGCGGCACCACAAGCGAGTGCCTTGTCGATGAAAGTTGCGCCATCAACTTTCAGGCCGGGCAAAGCTGCAAAAAGAAACCCCGGCTTCACTTGCCGGCTGTCAGCGGTCAACCCTGCGATGGCCCTATCGCCACCATGCGGAAGGGCCGCATCATCCTGCAAGAGATGGCTGAGAAAGACAGTCATGCCTCAGCCTTCCTTCTTCTTGTTCTGCTTGGCGAGCTTGGCCAAATCCTCATCGGTAAATTTGGGCTCCACGCCAAGAAGCGGCGCTACACGCTCAATGATTGCAGCAGAAGTTGGCACGGCATTCCAGCCTGCAGTTGAGAAACCATGGGTGCCAGGCGCGGCCTGCGGTTCATCCAGCATCACAAGAATGGCATATTTCGGCTGGTCCATCGGGAAGGCCCCAATGAAGCTGGCCAGAACCTTGTCTTTCACATAACGGCCGTGCTCAACTTTTTCGGCTGTGCCGGTTTTGCCACCGACACGATAGCCAATCACATCGGCAAATTCGCCTGTGCCCTTTTGCACATTGGCGCGGAAGAGATAGCGCATGGTGGCAGATGTTTCAGGTTTCACAATACGGTGGGCCAATGCCTGTGCCTCTTCCTTGTTGCGCTTCAGGAAGGTGGGCTGGACGGCCATGCCGCCATTGATCAAATCCGCAATCACAGACAAGCCTTGCAGCGGCTGTACGGCAAAACCATGGCCAAAGGCAGCGGTGGCCGAACTGAGCCTGGACCAATTATGCGGCAACAATGGCTTGGCGTTTTCAGGCACTTCCGTCACCAGCCGGTCAAGCAGGCCCACCCGCTTGAGAAACTCCATATGGTTATCAAGCCCCACTTGCAGGGCCATCTTTGCAGTCCCGATGTTGGAGGAGTTGGTGAAGACTTCTTCCATCGACTGTTCGGCATGAGAATGAAGATCGTGAATGCGGAACTTGCCGATCTGCAGTGGCGCACCGGTGCTGAAATGCGAACTGAGATTTGCAGTACCATAGTCCAGCGCCATGGCGAAGGTGACGGCCTTGATGACCGAGCCCAGTTCATAAACGCCACTGGTCAACTTGTTTTGTTGATCGGAGGTGAGGTGCTTGTCTTCAGCATTGGGATTGAAATCAGGCAGTGAGGCCAGCGCGATGATCTCACCGGTCTCAATATCCAGGATGATGCCGCCGCCGGATTTGGCCCTGAATTTTGTGACGGCTTTGGCCACCTCATCTGTAACGGCCTGCTGCACGCGCATATCAAGCGAGAGCTGCGCCGGCTCAGTTGTGTGCGTGGTCGGCTCATTCAGCGAAGCTGTATAGATTGCTCCTTGATCATCGAGAAATTTTTCAATACCGGCGATGCCTTTGGTGTCCACATCCACATAGCCAACAGTGTGGGCGGCAAGACGGGCCAGCGGGTAGACGCGCTTTCTGTCTTCCACGAAGCCGACGCCGGGAATACCAAGATTGTAGATCGCATCGCGTTCGTCGGGGCCGACCTGGCGTTTCAACCAGACAAAGGCGCGGCCCGGTTGCTTCAATCTTTCGCGTAAACCCTTGGCATCAAGATCAGAGATATTGGCGGTGAGAAGCTCAATTGCTTCATCCACGTCAATCACTTTGCGCGGATCAATGAACAGCGAGAACACGGCCACATCGGTTGCCATGACAACGCCGTTGCGATCCACGATGTCAGGGCGTGGCTGGCGCGGCTCCTGGCCAGCCAGTTCAGCAATCTGTGCGGGCTGATGATGCAGCAAGGTCAACTGGCCGAGTTGTATTGCAATGGCCCCAAAGAACAAGCTGAAGCCGATGCCCAAAAGACGGATGCGGTTCTGGCCTTTCAGGCGGCGATTGCCATTCGCCATTTCATTTTGCCGCGCGCCGTTGGTCACTGCAGTTTCTCCAGCATGTTGCCAATGGGATCGGCATTCTGCGCTTCAAGTTTGATGGGCGGCGTTTGTGGCACCTTGGCGCCAATTTCGGCCAGCGGAACAAATTGCTGGGCTTGCAGATTCTTCAAATGCAATTGTTCCTCGGCCAGATGCTGAATGCGCTCGGGTCGCGTGAGGCTGGTCCATTCGGCATTGAGCAGCTTGATCTTCTCGCGCTCGTCGATGATTTGCTTTTCGGTTTTGGCGATGTTGCGCTCGAAGCCACGAGTGGCATGTTCCAGCGAATAGAGAAAGAAGGCCGAAACCAGCACGCAGATTACCAGGGCTGCATTGATCAGTTTGAACATCAGTGTCTCCTGGCCCCGGGCAGGCCCATGTCTTGCGCGTCGGAAGCCACAGCCTCAGCGGCAGTACGGAGGCCAAAGCGCAGCTTGGCTGAACGGGCGCGCGGATTGCTGCGGGCTTCTTCGTCGCTGGCGGCAATGGCATTGCGATTGATTTGAATGAAGCTGGCGGGAACAACATCAGCGGCTATTGGCACATGGCGCGAAACCTGTGCGCGCTTGCCGCTGCGCGCCGCAAAGAAGCGTTTTACAATGCGGTCTTCCAGCGAATGGAAGGTGACGACAACGAGCCGCCCGCCCTCTTCCAACAATTCCTCGGCGGCACACAAGGCATGAGCCAATTCATCCAACTCGGCATTCACATGGATGCGCAGAGCCTGGAAGGTGCGCGTGGCCGGGTGCGTGCGGTCTGTGGCGCGTTGCGGGCCGGTGGCGCGCTCAATGGCTTTGACAAGATCAAGGGTTGTCACCAGCGGCGCTTCTTCTCGTGCGCGCACGATGGCGCGGGCGATGGCGCGCGAGCGTGGCTCTTCACCCAGAATGAAAATGATGTCAGCCAGTTCTTCGGCTTCGAGCTTGTTCACATAGTCGCTGGCCGATGGCCCAGCTTGCGCCATGCGCATGTCGAGCGGGCCATTCTTCATGAAAGAGAAGCCACGCTCAGCCTCATCAAGCTGCATGGAGGAGACGCCAATATCGAGCACCACACCTTGCAATTTGGCGAGGCCGAGATCTTCAGCGATCCCTTTCAAGTTGCCAAAAGTTCCATGCACCAGGCGCAATCTCCCAGAGGATTGGCTCACCAGCACCTGGCCGGTGGCAATGGCCGATGGATCACGATCAATCGCCACAACCTGTGCATTTGGGCTTTGCAATATTGCGCGGGTGTAGCCACCTGCGCCGAAAGTGCCATCCACAAACACGCCTCCCTTTTCCGGCTGCAGGGCAGCCAGAACTTCAGCCAGCATCACCGGCCGGTGGCGGGGCGTTTGATCTTGCAAAATAGGCATGTGTGCGCTGTTTGGTGACAACTTGTTAACCACACCCAACATGCCCCGCGCAGTCTTAACAAATGGTTTCAAATGCGATTCATTTCAGGGGGTTATTCGGCTCTTAAGGGTGGAGATGAAACGCCAGTTGGCCTGTAAGCCGGGTTCTGTCCACAAGGGTTGCCCCCTGCTGGATGACCATTCATCTGGAGCGCCTGTTGCCAGACGCTT
>JAYTIG010000536.1:0-1176 GCA_043731995.1 Hyphomicrobiales bacterium | reverse complement strand
CGCAGGAACCCAAGAAGGTTGATGTGGTTTACCGGCGCCTGGATGATGCCTATCTTGACCCTCTCACATTCCGGCCTGACTCTGCGCTTGGTGTGCCGGGGATTTTTGATGTTTACCGCGCCGGCCGTGTGACGCTGGTGAACGCGCCGGGCACTGGGCTGGCGGATGACAAGGCGATCTATTCATATTTGCCGGATGTGGTTGAATTCTACACCGGCCAAAAGCCACTTCTGCAAAACGTGCCGACATGGCGTTGCGCAGAAGCCGACAGTTTGAAATATGTGCTGGAACATTTGGCCGAGCTTGTGGTGAAGGAAGTTCATGGCTCCGGCGGCTACGGGATGCTGGTGGGGCCCACTTCCACCAAATCCGAGATTGAAACCTTTCGCGCCAAACTGAAGGCCAATGCTAGCAACTATATTGCCCAGCCCACACTCGCGCTTTCCACCGTGCCGACTTATACCGAAAAGGGCATTGCACCGCGGCATGTGGATCTGCGGCCCTTTGTGCTTTCGGGCGACCGCATCCGCATTACACCCGGCGGTCTCACCCGCGTGGCGCTGAAAGAAGGCTCACTCGTGGTGAATTCCAGCCAGGGCGGCGGCACCAAAGACACTTGGGTATTGGAGGACTGAGCCGCATGTTGGGCCGCACCGCCTCCTCATTGTTCTGGATGAGCCGCTATGTTGAGCGGGCCGAGAACATGGCGCGCCTGCTTGAGGTGGGCTACCGCATTTCACTGATGCCCGGTGCCATCGAGGGCCACCGGGAAGATTGGCGCTCTACCCTTCTCAGCTCGGCCTGCGAAGCCAGCTATGACAAGAAATATGTCGAATTGACCGCTGCCAACGTGATCAACCATTTGCTGTTTGATCTTGAAAACCCATCCTCGATCAAATCCTGCCTGATGACGGCGCGCAATAACGGCCGCGCGGTGCGCACAGCACTGACGCGCGACGTGTGGGAAAGCATCAACAGCACCTGGAATGAATTTTCGCTGATCTCGCCGGAAAGTGTGAGTTCGGCGCGGCTGCCGGAATTTCTCGAATGGATCAGGCAACGCTGCATGGCATTTCGCGGCGCACTGCTTGGCACGATGCTGCGCACCGACAACTATTATTTCAGCCAGCTCGGCAACTTCATTGAACGGGCCGATTCCACGGCGCGCATTCTGGA
>JAYTIG010000535.1:0-3411 GCA_043731995.1 Hyphomicrobiales bacterium | reverse complement strand
TCAATGGCAGTGACTAATTCGCCCTTCTTCAAATTGGTGCGGCCTACGCCAGCCAGCACAGCCTCAACCGCCAGCTTGCGCGAACCCTTGGCACTGGTAAGAACCACCTTGGCGCCCGCAGCCATCAAGCCCGGAACACTGTCTGCCGCAGGCGAAGCGTTGCAGAGATTGCCCGCCATGGTGCAGCGGCCCTGCACTTGTTTGGAGCCAATCAACTGCGCGCCTTCAACCACGCCTGGCCAGGCCTTCAGGAGGTCTTTGTTTTCGCTCAGCGCCGCACAAGGCACGGCCGCACAGATCACAAAGCCGGATGCCGCTTTCTTGATATCCTTGATGCCTTTGATGGCCTTGATATCCACCACCAAGTCTGGCTCCACCGTGCCAGCCTTCATTTTGACGAGAAGGTCAGTTCCCCCGGCAAGCACAAAGGCCTTGCCCTTTTCCTTGGCCAGCAGCGTGGCTGCTTCCTTTGCCGTTCCCGGCTGTACATAGCGCATCTTTTCCACCCTGTCTGAAACGATTCAAGTTTAGGTCATAGCCTGACCCGCGGTCAACACACCACAACTTTGCGACAACACATGGCTGCATGCACCAGATTTCTGCCTCATCGCGTTGACAGGCCCATCCTGAAAGGACAATTTTCACGACTAATCCGCAGCCATGGCGGAAGCGAGGAAACATGATTTCTGCGGACCAGCGTGTACGCGAGCTACCGTTATGGAAAGGGCCAGTCACCCTTGAACTCTTGACCGGCGGCGTTTCCAACGCGGGCTTCAAGGTGACAGACCAAACTGGCACCTATGTGGCGCGGCTGGGGCACGATTATCCCTTCCATCAAGTCTCCCGTTCGCGCGAAGCCATTGCGGCGCGTGCGGCCCATGCCGCGGGCCTGTCACCCGAAGTGGTTCACACTGAAGACGGCGTCATGGTTTTGCGCTACATCGCGGCGAAAACCTATGCCGAAACCGATGTCCGGCAGAATTGGCAGGCCTGCGCAGACATCGTGAAGCGCTGCCACCGCCAAATGCCGGGGCGCATTTTGGGCCAGGCCGCGATCTTCTGGGTGTTCCAGATTATCAGAGACTATTGCGCCACTTTGCGAGCCAAAGGTCACCGCCTGGCTGGCGAAACACCCCACTGGCTGAAGATCACCGATGCATTGGAAGCAGCCCAGGTTCCGCTACCCATCATCTTTGGCCACCACGATCTGCTTCCCGCCAATTTCCTTGACGACGGCAAGCGCCTGTGGCTGATCGATTGGGAATATGGTGCCTTCGGCACGGCGATGTTTGACCTCGCCAATATCGCCGCCGCCAATTCTTTCGACGAGGATATGGAAGCGCAGTTGCTGGTGCGCTACTTTGAGCGCATGCCGGATGAAGCCCTCTCCCGTGCTTTCCTGGCCATGAAACTGGCTGCGGCCTTGCGGGAGGCCACCTGGGGCATGATCTCGGAACTGTTTCTCAACGCACCTGGCGTGGATTACGTTGCCTATGCCGCCGAATATCTCTCACGCTTTGAATCCATCTTGCAAACCTACCACAACAGATTTGGAAAAACATGAGTGTGAACCTGCCTCAAGCCGCCGAAGTGATCGTGATCGGCGGTGGCATTATCGGCTGTTCGACCGCCTATCATCTGGCGCGCGACCACAAGGCAAATGTGATTTTGCTGGAGCAAAACAAGATCACCTCCGGTTCAACCTGGCACGCGGCAGGCCTCGTCGGGCAGTTGCGCTCTTCCGCCTCCATCACGCAGGTGCTGAAATATTCGGTTGATCTCTACAAAAGCCTCGAAGCTGAGACCGGGTTGCAAACCGGCTGGAAGATGACCGGTTGCTTGCGCCTTGCCACCAATCAAGACCGCTGGATTGAATTCAAGCGCCTCGCCACCACAGCGCAAAGCTTTGGCATGGAAATGAATCTGCTTTCCCCGGCAGAAACCAAGAAGCTCTGGCCCCTGCTGGATGAGAGCGATCTCGTCGGCTCCACCTTCCTGCCCACGGATGGCCAGGCTTCGCCTTCCGACATCACGCAGGCGCTGGCCAAGGGTGCCCGCATGCATGGCGCGAAGATATTTGAGGGCGTGGGCGTCACCGGGTTTGAAATTGTGGAAGGCCGTGTCACCGCCGTCCACACCACAGTGGGCACCGTGAAATGCGAGCGCGTGGTGAATTGCGGTGGCCAATGGGCAAGGCAGATCGGGGCCATGGCTGGCGTTTCCGTGCCATTGCAACCAGTGAAACATCAATATGTCATCACCGAAAAACTGGAGGGCCTCGCCAAGGATACGCCCACGATCCGCGACCCAGACCGGCGCACCTATTTCAAGGAGGAAGTAGGCGGGCTGGTCTTTGGCGGCTATGAGCCCAACCCGATTTCCTGGGATGTGGCGGAAGTGCCCTCCACTTTCGAATTCCAGCTCTTCGATGATGATTACGATCACTTCGAGCAGCACCTGGCTGAGGCATTGGCGCGCGTGCCAGCTCTCGCAAACACCGGCATCAAGCAAATGATCAATGGTCCGGAAAGCTTCACGCCCGATGGCAATTTCATTCTGGGCCGCGCGCCCGAATTGAAAAATTTCTACATGGGCTGTGGCTTCAACGCCTTCGGCATTGCCTCTGGTGGCGGCGCTGGTTGGGTTCTGGCCGATTGGGTGATGAAGGGCGAAGCGCCCACCGATTTGTGGAGCGTGGATATCCGCCGCTTTTCGGGCCTGTACAGTGACCGCAGTTTCACGCGCGACCGCACGCTGGAGGCTTATGGCAAACACTACACCATCGGCTTTCCGCATGAGGAATATCAAAGCGGGCGGCCCAAGCTGGTGTCACCGCTCTATGAGCGGCTGCAAAAGGCCGGGGCCTGCTTTGGCTCCAAACTGGGCTGGGAGCGCCCCAATTGGTTCGCGCCCAATGGCGTAGAACCCAGAGATGTCTATTCCATGGGCCGCCAGAATTGGTTTGATGCGGTGGGTGCTGAACACAAGGCCACGCGTGAAAAGGCCGGGCTATTCGATCAATCCTCTTTCGCCACGTTTGAACTGAAAGGACCCGATGCTTTCGCATCACTGCAATATATTTGTGCCAATCAGATTCCCAAGAATGATGGTCGCCTAGTTTACACACAACTCCTTAACACCCGTGGCGGCATCGAATGCGATCTGACCATCGCAAGGCTCAGCGCCGATCATTTCTACATCGTCACCGGCACGGGCTTCCGCACCCATGATTTCCAATGGATCGCGGATCACATTCCAGCAGGTTCCAACGCAAAACTCGCCGACATCACGGAACACTGGGGCACGCTGTCACTCATGGGCCCGCAATCGCGCACCATGTTGCAGGCTGTGTGCCCGGACGATGTGAGTGCTTTCAAATTCGGGGACGCCAAATTCATCACCATCGCGGGG
>JAYTIG010000534.1:0-3412 GCA_043731995.1 Hyphomicrobiales bacterium | reverse complement strand
GATGCGTGTCAATGAAGCCGGGAACAACAATCTTTCCAGTGATATCGATTTCTTGTTTGCCCTGATAGTTGTCGAAGGTGCCGACTATGCGGTCTGCGCAAATGGCGATGTCAGACAAAATGATCTGACCCGAAACCAAATCAAGGAAACGCCCGCCCTTCAATACCAGATCAGCTGGCTGGCTGCCTTTTCCCTGATCGATCATAGCGCCCAAATTCATGCCCATGCCAAACCTTTGGTTCCCATTGATTTGGGATGAGCTTAACGCATCAGAGCGAATTCCGGAAATTGCCTAAGTGAAAGCCGCTACTCTTCCTCATCCTCAAGGATGCGCGTGGCAGCACCCTCCAAGTCATCATACTGACCCGAGGATAGGCTCCAAAGGAAAGCAACCAGGCCCAGGGCACCAAGTCCCAAAGCAACCGGGATGAGGAAAGCCAAGCCGTTCATGATGCGTGAGCCATGGCAAGTGGCGGAGGTTTCTGCTGAGGCGCTGGCACATCAAGCTGCAAGAGTTGCAGGCGCAATGAATTGGTCACAACAACGATGGAAGAGGTGGACATGGCCACAGCGGCGATCAATGGATTGAGATGGCCTGTCATGGCCAATGGCACAGCCAGTACATTATAGAATATCGCCAATGCAAAATTTTCCTTCACGATCCGGCCCGTCTTGACTGCCACTTGATGGGCAAAGCTGACAGCCGAAAGGCTATCACGGGTGAAAACGAAATCCGCTGCCATGCGGCCCACGTCCGAGGCGGAAGCAGGAGCCATGGAAACATGCGCGGCCGCAAGAGCTGGCGCGTCATTGAGGCCGTCACCGACCATCAAGACCAGATCGCCAAGCTCGGCCTTTTCGTGCAACAGTGCCAACTTATCGCCAGGCCTCAGGGCCGCATGAGTTTCAGCAATGCCGCAAGATTTGGCGACGGCTTCAACCTGGGATGCGGCATCGCCTGACATGATGAAACTTTCAACGTGACTTGCCCTCAGGCTTTGCACCAATTCTGGCGCCCCCTCACGCAATCTTTCGGACAGCGTGGCATAGCGCAAGGGGCCATTCTCCACAGCAAAGGCGACATTGGTCTGCCGCGGCGCTGGGAGGAAAGCTGTGGCAATTTCTGCAACCCAACTAGCACGTCCAAGGCGCAGCTTACGGCCACCACTCAGGGCCTCCACGCCAAAGCCCGGAACCTCATGCAATTCATTTACTTGTTCAAGGTGGCTGCCACGCAAGGCTGAAGCAAGCGCCCTGGCGGCAGGATGAACACTGCGCATGGCCAGCGCATGGGCCAAGGACGATTCTTCGCCTTGTGGGATGGAGTTAGAGTTGACAGCAGGCTCTCCCGTAGTCAGCGTTCCGGTCTTGTCAAAGGCAGCCTTGGTGATGGCGGCCAGCCGCTCCAGTGCCGAGCCGTCCTTCATCAATATTCCCGATGCGAACAACCGGCCCGCGCTCACCACATGTGCCACGGGCACGGCTAGCCCCAACGCGCAGGGGCAAGTGATAATGAGCACGGAAACCGCTGCCGTGAGCGCGCGGTGAAAATCGCCATGGGTGTAAATCAACCAACCCACCAATGTGCTGAAAGCCAGCAGATGAACCACCGGTGCATAGGCTTTGGCCATGCGATCAGAAACCTGCATATATTTGCTGCGGCCATTTTCTGCAGCAGCCATCATTTGGGTGATTTCAGCCAAGAAGGAATCCTGCGCCGCTCGGGTTACGCGCATATCGACGGAACCCGTGAGATTAAGTGTGCCAGCTTCAACGCCCGCATCTGGGCCAACTGAGACCGGCGCGCTTTCGCCTGTCACCAACGCCCTGTCCACGTCTGATGTGCCATCGATGATCGTGCCATCCACCGGGAAACGCTCCCCCGCTGCTACGCGCAGGATCATGCCAGGGTGGATGCCATCCAGTGGCAAGTATTTCATTTCATCATTCTCAGCCACTGCCATGCCGCCCTTCGAGGCAAGCTGGGCCAGACGGCCGGCTGCCTCCCGGGCGCGATTTCTCATCATGTGATCGAGAACGCGGCCGATGAGCAAGAAGAAGAGCAGTGAGACGGCGGCATCAAAATAGGCCTGCCCGCCACCCAGAAAACTTTCATAGAGTGACATGCCTGTGGCCAAAAGCACACCAAGTGATATCGGCACATCCATATTGACCCGCCGATGCTTTAGCGCCCCCAGCGCGGAAACAAAAAAGGGCCGGCCCGCAAAAGCGACAGTCGGAACGGCGATGAGGGCAGAGATGTAGTGAAACAGCGTCTCTGTTGCGCCGGTGGCGCCTGTCCAGACAGGAATGGATAGCAGCATGATATTGGCGGAAGCAAAACCCGCAAGAGCCAGGGCACGCAACAACCCGCGCAAAGTTTCATCGCGGGATCGGCGCGCCGCATCACCCAAAGATTGTGGTTTGAAACCCAGTTCTTCCAATTTGGCGACGACGGGCAAGAGCGGTTCATCACCTGATTTCAAAGTGACTGAGACTTGCTTCAACGATAGGTTCGCGCGCACTTTGCTGACACTCTGCATCGCGTTGAGACCGCGCTCGATCGTGGTGATGCAATTGCCGCAATGCATGGGCGGAACGGCGATGAGATAGTTGACCGAGCCATCTTCAAGCTGTCTTGCGCCGAGCGCCAACTCTGTCAGCAAGCCAGCCTTCAGACTGTCTTGCACAGACACTGCCGCTTCTTGCGAGAAGCCGGTTGTACAGCAGCTCATGGCGCTGGTTCCTCGCTCAACCTACTCGACCTTCAAGCGAACAGCGCGCTCCCATGCCGAGCCATCAGGCAGTGTCAACGCAAGTTGGCCTTGCCAGTAGCCACCATTCAGATTGGCCTTTGCCTCAAACTCTCCGGCACTCAAAGAAGTGAATGCAAGCGCCTGATCCGTGCTGGCGCTGACGGCGTGACCCAGCGTGAGGTGAAGGTTATGGGCCGCGATCGGTTGGCCGGCTGCCGCGGCGAGTTTCAGGTGAACCAAGCCATTGGCAAAGCTCAGGTCAGGATGCACATCCTTGGCGGCATTGGCCGCGAGCTTATCAGTATCTTTGTCAAATGTCTGGCTGGCCACATAAGAGTTATTGACCACCAAGCCGCTGAAGGTTTCGATAGATTTCACGGCCAGGAAAATGTTCACCGCGATCACCAGGCCAAAGAACGCTACCATGATTGTCAACATGTGGCGGCCCGTGAATTCAACCTTTGCAGACGCGGTGGTGGCACCTTGTTTCATTGTGCATTTCCTTCAGTTTCAAAGCTGGCATCGTAAACAGCAGTTGAGCCCATGCGAAAATCCGAGGCAACGATCTTGAACGCTGATTTTCCCTGATTCAAAAGCTGCGGCGACACTGTGACGAAGACATGATAGGTCGCCAGCTTGTCGGGTTCCAACGGAAT
>JAYTIG010000533.1:0-8910 GCA_043731995.1 Hyphomicrobiales bacterium | reverse complement strand
TTGGGCAAGCTGGCTCCGCCAGACGCCATCATCACCATGGATGCCGGCAACATGACCACCTGGGCTCACCGCCATTGGAAGATGACGCCGAATAACATTTTACTGGGCGGCGTGGTCGGCGCTATGGGTCTGGGTGTGCCTGCGGCCGTGGCCGCAAGCCTGGTCGAACCTACGCGCACCGCAATCTGTTTTGTGGGTGATGGCGGCGTGTTGATGACAGGCAATGAACTGGCTACTGCAAAAGCATTCGGTGCCACCCCCAAGATTGTGATTTCAGACAACAGTATCTATGGCACCATCCGCAGCCATCAGGAGCGGCACTTCCCGCATCGTGTCTCCGGCACAAAGCTGGTGAATCCGAATTTTACCGCCTGGGCGAAAACCTTTGGTGCAGAAACATTCACGCTGAAATTGGGCGATGATATTGAAGCCACCGTGAAGGCGTTCCTTGCCGCACCGGGCATGGCCGTTCTGCATGTCCATTCTTCGGCCCATTCGCTCAGCGCGGGTGAAACCCTGCCAACCTAGATCCCAAGCTTCTTCAGCGCCCAAACACTGCCAACGCCAATCACCATGGTTGCCAGCAAGGGCAGCCGCAGCGTGGCGGCAATGGCGGTGATGAATGCGGCCAGCGTTTCGGCCTTGCCCGTCATCAACACCGTGGGCGTGATCACCGCCATCAAGACGGAAGGCGGCAAGGCATCAAGCGCCGCCTTTGCCCGGCCCTTCACCTCGATGCCGCGCATCAGCAACAGGCCCGAAAAGCGTGTGGCATAAGTGGCAAGCCCTATGCCCAGGATTGCCAGCAGCCATTCCCAATGCACGTTAAAAAAGCTGTTCATGGTGTGCCCTTCTCGATGGTATCTTCCGGGCCCTTCACTTCTTCTTCAACGTGAAGCAGGGCCGCCACCGCAACACCTGCCAAGCCACCCAGCAGAATATACCAGCGCCCCGGCACATAGATTTTGGCCAATGCCGCCACCAGCGCGCTCACGCCAATCACGGCACCTGTGCGCGGCCCTTTCCAAAATCCCGCGATGATCGTGATGAACATCGCGGCAAGGCCAAAATCACCAAGTGCGGCCACATTGCCGAGCGATTGCCCAATTACCGCGCCCAGGGCCGAACTCAAAAACCAGATGGGCCAGAGTGGCGCTGCCACACCGAGATAATAGCCAAGGCTCAAGGGCCCATTGAGGGCCTGCCGTTCAGCAATGGCCCAGGCTTCGTCGGTAAGCACATACATCAGCAGCGGTTGCAGAAATTTCGGCACCTGCTGGATGTGCCGGGAGATGGAAGCTGCCATCAGGAAATGCCGCAAGTTGACAATAAAGGCCGTTAGAATGAGCAGCAAGACCGGCAGTGGCTCCTTCCACATATCCACGGCGATGAACTGCGATGCACCCGCATAGACAAAGAAGCTCATCAACAACGCATCAAGCGGCGTGAATCCCTTGGCTGCAGCCATCGTGCCCCACAGCATGGCCAGCGGCACATAGGCCAGGAACATGGGCCAAGACACTTTAATTCCGGCACGGAAGTCAGCGGCGAATGATGAACTCAATTAACCCTGCCCCACCAAATCAAACCAGCCCGCTTCATCAATCACTTTCACACCATGCTTCTCTGCGTCTTTGAGCTTTGAACCAGCGCCCGGCCCGGCCACGAGCAAATCCGTCTTCTTGGAAACCGAGCCCGCCACTTTGGCCCCTAACCGCTCCGCCATGGCCTTGGCTTCCTCACGCGTCATTTTTTCAAGCGCGCCGGTGAATACCACCGTCTGGCCAGCCACAGGTGATGAGGTGGCCACTGCAGCAAGTGCTTGCGGCCTCACTTCATTCAACAAGGCATCATAAATTTCAAGATTGTGCGGCTCTTCAAAGAAATCAACCACGGCCTCTGCAACAATATCGCCGATACCATCGATGGCCTGCAGCTCATGCCGCGCGTCATTTTCCGGCGATTGCGCTGCCGCCTTCATTTGGTCGCGCAAGTTTTCTGCTGAATGGTAATGCCGCGCCAAAACCCGCGCCGTGGTTTCACCCACATGGCGAATGCCAAGTCCGAAAATGAAACGATCCAGTGCAACTTCGCGCCGCGCCTCAATGGCCGCGAAAAGATTGGCCACAGAGCTTTCACCCCAACCTTCGCGCTCTGCGAGCTTCTTGGATGACCGCGCATCACGCGCCGCCAATGTAAAAATGTCCTGCGGCGCCGCGATCAATCCATCCTCATAAAACTCATGCACAATCTTGTCACCCAGGCCTTCAATGTCGAAAGCATTGCGCGACGCAAAGTGTTTTAGCCGCTCCACGCGCTGCGCGGGGCAAATGAGCCCGCCCGTGCAGCGCCGCACGGCATCTGCCTTGCCCCCGCCCCTGTCCTCACGCTCGGCATGGCTGCCGCAGGCTGGGCAAACATGCGGGAAATGATAGGGCACAGTCCCTTCTCCGCGTTGCGCCACGCCAACAATCTGCGGGATCACATCGCCCGCGCGTTGCACGATCACCGTGTCGCCGATGCGCACCTCCTTGCGGGCTATTTCATCTTCGTTGTGCAGCGTTGCGTTTGAAACAACAACGCCGCCAACCGTCACGGGTTTCAATCGCGCAACAGGCGTTAAAGCCCCCGTACGGCCCACCTGAATATCAATGGCCTCCAAAACAGTCGTCGCCTGCTCCGCGGAAAATTTGTGTGCAATCGCCCAGCGCGGAGAGCGCGACACAAAACCTAACCGCTGTTGAAGCCCAAGATCGTTCAGCTTGTAAACCACGCCATCAATGTCGTAAGGCAATGAAGAACGCATCGCTTCGATCTTGCGATAATGCGCCAGCAACTCATCGCCCGAGTGGCACAGCACCATCAGCGGATTGACCGGCAGGCCCCAATGTTTGAAAGCCTGCACCACGCCCCATTGCGTATTGGACGGAAGCTCCGGTGCATCACCCCATGCATAGGCAAAAAACTTCAACGGCCGCGAGGCGGTGATGGAAACATCCTGCTGGCGCAGGGAACCTGCCGCTCCGTTGCGCGGATTGGCCAGAGGCTTCTCGCCTTCCGCCACCAGCCTCTCATTGAGCGCCAAAAAATCTCCATTGGACATATAAACTTCACCACGCACCTCGATCAAACCGGGTGCCGACTTTGGCAACATGTGAGGAATGTCTTTGATGGTGAGGATATTGGCGGTGACATTCTCACCCTCTGCCCCATCGCCTCGCGTGGCCGCCTGCACCAACTTGCGGTTTTCATAGCGCAAGCTCATCGACAGCCCGTCGATCTTGGGTTCTGCTGTCACGTCCAGTTCAGTGCTTTCATCAAGCCCGAGAAAGCGCTTCATGCGCGCCAGAAATTCATGCACATCTTCATCGGCAAAAGCGTTGCCCAGCGAAAGCATCGGAACGGCATGTTTCACCTTGGCGAACTTGCCTGAAGGCGTGGCACCTACTTTCTGTGACGGAGAATTCTTGGCCAGTGTCGGATATTGCCTTTCAATATCCAGCAATCGCAAGCGCAATTTGTCATAATCTGCATCGCTGATCTTGGGCGCGTCTTCCTGATAATAAGCCGCGTCATGCGCAGCAATCTCGGTCGCCAGCCGCGCGTGTTCTTCTGCCGCGTCTTTCCGGCTCATCCGCGCCCCATCAACAATTCATCAGCTTGTGCACGCGCCGCATCTGTCACTGATGCACCCGACAACATGCGCGCCAATTCTTCGCGCCGGCTTTGGGCCGAAAGTGGTTGCACACGCGTCACCATGCGCTTGCCGCCCACATCTTCCATTTTTGAAATCAACAAATGCAACCCGGCATTGGCCGCCACTTGCGGGCTGTGTGTCACAGCCAGAACCTGCAATCCCCCAGCAAGGCGCGAAAGCCGTTGGCCAATGGCATCAGCCACAGCGCCGCCAACGCCTGTGTCGATCTCGTCAAATATCAAAACCGGTGCGGAGCCCTTCGCCGCCAGCACCACTTTCAGCGCCAGCATGAACCGCGCCAGGTCTCCTCCTGAAGCCACCTTCATCAAGGGCTGCAAAGGCGTGCCGGGGTTGGCAGCCACCACGAATTCCACCCGGTCTATGCCATCGCTTTGCGGGTGGGCCGCATCGCTGGAAATCTCCGTGGCAAAACGCGCCTTTTCCAGTTTCAGTGCTGGCAGTTCTGTCAGCACCGCTTTGTCCAAAGCCTTGGCCACCTTGCGCCGCGCGGCGGAAAGGGCATCCGCAGACTTTTCATAAGCCGCCTTGGCCTCCGCATGTACGGCATGCAGCTTCTTCAACGTGGCCCCGCCATCGGTGATGGACTGAAGCTCAGCCTCGAAACCAGCATGCTTTTCGGCCAGTTGATCCACCGTGCATTTATACTTTCGCGCCGCAGCGCGCAGGGCAAATAGTCGCTCTTCGGATTTTTCCAAATCCTTCGGGTCAAATTCAAACTGGCGCCGCGCATCAGCAATGGCGCGTTGCGCCTCGTTCTGCTCCAGCAACACCCGCTCCAATGCCACACAGACGTGATCGAGCCTACCGCCAGCCCCCTCCTTGCGCCGCTCCAGCTTACGCAATGCGGCGTTGAGCCTGGCCTCGGCATTCATCTCGCCCGACAAAGCAGTTTCCGCTTCATCAAGGGCAGAAGCATATTGCTCCGCCTGCATCATCAATTGGCGTTTCTCGGCCAGTTGTAGTTCTTCATTGGGCTCTGGCGAAAGCGCACCCAGTTCTGCTGCCGCGTGTTCGAGATATTCACGTTCCGCTTCGGCTTTGGCCATTAAGGCCTTGTGGTGGCTCAACTCTCCCGCAGCATTAGTCATCGATTTCCACTGGCTGGAAAGCTTTTCCACTTGGCTGTCAAGCGCGCCAAAAGCGTCCAGCAACCGGCGGTGTTCCGCCACTTCCACCAATGCCCGGTCGGCATGTTGCCCATGAAGCTCAACCAACAAGGCCGCCACCTGGCGCAAGAGGTTCAGGCTCACCGGTTGGTCATTGATTGTGGCCCGGCTCGGCCCATCAGCATTTTGAATGCGGCGGATGATGATCTCACCCTCGGCATCGATCTCCTGCGCAGCCAGCAACTCCAACGCCGCATGGCCCTTGGGCAGGGCGAATGAAGCCGCCACACTACCCTTGGCCTGCCCCGCGCGAACCAGTGAGGAATCTCCCCGCGCGCCCAGCGCCAGACCCAGGGAATCCAGCAGGATGGATTTGCCCGCACCTGTTTCGCCGGTCAAAATTGTCAGGCCCCTGTCCAAGGCCAGGTCCAGCTTTTCGATCAAGACAATGTCGCGGATGGAAAGGGCAGTCAGCATAGGGAATCTTATAGCCGAAGCAAAAGGGCCTTGGCGAGTGTTCTTGTTATGTCTTGCGCCTCAAACCACCTGCCTGATGGCGTTTTTGCACTGCGGCATGGCGATTTCATGCCCCCTATGCCGCAGTGGCGATTGACCAATCAGGAAACGCCGCGTTTAAGGAGCCATGAAGTCGAACCACCTCTGGCCTGCCCTTGCCCTTGCCACCACTGTTATCATTTGGAGTGTCACACCAAACCTCGTGCGCGCCTTCGCGCTGGAAACCGGCCCCTCGGAATCAATCGCCATTCGCATGATCACCAATGCGGCCTTCTGCCTGCCTTTGCTGCTGCTCATCGGCCCGCGCATCGAGCGGCAGGATTGGAAGGCCTTGGCACTCGTCGGCATCATTGGAAATTTTGGCTACTATATCGGTTCGAATTATGGTTTTGCCAATTTGAGCGCGGGTGCAGGCGGCATGGTCTATGCCACCAACCCGCTGATGATCGCCGCCCTGGCCATTGCCGTGGGCAGCGAGAGACTTTCACTTCCTGTGATCCTTGGTCTGTTCATTTCATTTGTCGGCACGGTCTATCTCTTTGCTGATGGCCTGGGCAGCGGCGCAAGTGGCAACCCCATATTCGGCGGGTTGATGATGCTGTTCGGTTGCGCCTGCTGGGCTGTCTACGTGATTTTTGCCAGGCCCCTCATCATGAAATATGGCCCTCTGAAAATCACGCTGTGGAGCACCATGCTCTGCGCCTTGCCGGCACTCTTCTTTGCATCGGCTCAAACCATTCCGACCGCCCTGCACCTCACCCACAACGCCATTGTCGCCTTGTTGTTGATGAGCCTGATTGGAACGATCTTCAGCGTCAACCTGTGGAACTATGCGGCAGGCCACCTGCCGTCCACTTCGGTGGGGGCAGCACTTTATCTCATTCCGCCCTGTATTGCCCTGTTCGGCTGGCTGGTTTTTGGCGAAGCCACGGGGGTGAATACCTTGATAGGTGGTTTCATTATTCTAATCGGCGTTGCAGTTGCCGAATTTGGAAAATCGCTTCACGTCGCAAAGGCAGCCACATGACAACATCAGCAGCGCAAGAAACCCCCTGGTATTTCCGCACTACCACCATCCTCATTGCAGGTTGCCTTGTGGCCATCGTGAATTTCGGCATCCGTTCCACTTTCGGGCTTTTCACTTTGCCCATCAGCACGGCGCACCAATGGCCGCGTGAAACCTATTCCTTCGCCATCGCTTTGCAAAACCTGCTCTGGGGCATCGGCACCCCGCTGGCTGGCATGTTGGCGGATCGCTATGGCTCGGCGCGTGTCTTGATGGCGGGTGCCGTGCTTTACGCACTTGGCATATTCGGCATGAACTATTCAGACTCTGGCCCGCTAATGGACTTCACCGGCGGCGTGCTTGTCGGCATGGGCATCGCCATGTCGTCCTTCTCCATCGTCATGGCGGCACTGGGCCGCCTTGTTCCACCTGAAAAGCGCAGTTGGGCTTTCGGTCTGGCCACAGCTTCGGGCTCCATGGGCCAGGCCTTGTTCATTTGGCCAGTGGGACAGATCGTTTCCAATTCAGGTTGGAACGCGGGCCTCACGGCACTGGCCTTCGCGGCCCTCGTCATCATTCCACTGTCCATTCCCTTGTTGGTTCAGAACACCTCAAAGTCCGTCCAGCAACAAGGTGAAACGGCGCTGCCCTTGGGCAAGGCGGTAGCGCAAGCCTTTGGCCACAGATCCTACCTTCTGCTCGTTGCCGGATTCTTCGTCTGTGGTTTTCAACTCGCTTTCATCACAGTGCATTTCCCGCCCTATTTGGCTGAACACGGCATCCCAAAGGAAATCGCATGGATAGCCATGCTGACGATTGGTCTTTTCAATGTGGTTGGGGCCTACATGTCTGGCATCATAGGCGGGCGCGGCGTGAAGCGTATTCCGCTCAGCGCCATCTATCTCGCACGTGCCGCGATCTACACGATTTTCATTCTAACACCCATCAGCACCACTTCCACCCTGCTATTCGCAGCTTCAATAGGCCTGCTCTGGCTCTCCACGGTGCCACTCACCATGGGCCTTGTCACCGTCATGTTCGGCACCCGCTACATGGCTACACTTTATGGTTTTGTGTTCCTTAGCCATCAGGTCGGTTCATTCCTCGGCGTGTGGCTGGGTGGCAGGCTCTACGATGCCTATGGCTCCTATGATCCAGTGTGGTGGATGAGCGTGGCACTCGGCGTCTTTGCTGGCCTTGTGCACTTGCCCATTCGAGAACACCGCGCCGAAGCCTTCGCCGCCGTGTGATGGTCGGCAACCACAAATTTGCACTTGGCTTTTTCGGCACTGTGCTGTTGGTCTGGCTCGTCGGCATGACACTCTTCGTCCGCCACTCCGCTTTGCCGCCCGAGGCCTCTGGCACAATGCTTGCGGTGTTTGAACCTTCAACGTCGCAAGATGCCGCGGTTGCCGCCATCATCAAGTCCGGCGGCAATGTGGTGAAAAAATCAGGGCTCGACTTCGTCTGGGTGGTACAGAGCGACGAGGCGGGTTTGGCGGGAAAGCTGAAGGCAAACGGCGCCTTGGGAGCCTACCGCGAATTGCCCATCAGCCCAGCACTCGCTGGTTGCTTTGCCGTGGCCGATGCCAAAGTTGAAGCGGCCTTCGATTGATTTAGTAATGGGGCGGCTTGCCCACTGGCACCGATGAAGCAGACACGTCCTGCATCTCGTTGCCAAGTCGCGTCACCTGGCGTTCCAGTGCTTCAATCTTGCGCCACTGTGCCAAAACCATTTCGTTCAGATCGCTGATCGTTTTTTCCTGATGCGCAACGCGTGTCTCCAAATCTTCTATGCGTGCAGTTTGGTCAACCATGGGCCACTCCAACAAAAGAGGGCCCGCAAATCTGCGAGCCCTTGTATCATAAGCGCAATCGCCTGAATTAACGCGAGTAATATTCCACCACGAGGGCGGGCTGCATCTGCACTGGATAGGGCACGTCACCGAGCGATGGAATGCGCGTCAGCTTGGCCGTGTCCTTGCCGTTGGTTTCCACATAGTCTGGCGTGTCGCGCTCGGATGAAGCCAGTGCTTCGCCAATCACCGGGAAGTCCTTGGCCTTGGCGGTCAGTTCGACCACATCACCAACCTTGAGCAGGATGGAAGCAATCGTCACGCGCTTGCCGTTCACCTTTACATGACCATGCGAAACCAGCTGGCGGGCAGCAAACATGGTCAGTGCAAATTTGGCACGGTAAACCAAAGCGTCCAAACGGCGCTCCAGCAGGCCAATGAGATTTTCAGAAGAGTCGCCCGTCAAACGCAGTGCTTCTTCATAGTACTTGCTGAACTGGCGTTCAGAAATATTGGCATAGTAGCCACGCAGCTTCTGCTTGGCGCGCAGCTGCGTGCCGAAGTCCGAAATCTTGCCCTTGCGGCGCTGGCCATGCTGGCCGGGGCCATATTCGCGCTTGTTGACGGGAGACTTGGGGCGGCCCCAAATATTCTCGCCCAGGCGGCGATCAAGTTTGTATTTGGCGTTTAAACGCTTTGTCATTTACAGCTCTCAAAATTGGGCTGAGGCGCAAAGGCGCAGAATTGCGATCTTTACAGCCCCAACCG
>JAYTIG010000532.1:0-1185 GCA_043731995.1 Hyphomicrobiales bacterium | reverse complement strand
TTGGCCAGTCTTGGCACGGCACCGATGGCGACCAGCGGGTGATTCTTGCCAGTGCATCACTCAGCATGAAGACCAGCCAACGGATTGTGAGCCTGGAACTGCCCGGGGTTCCAGAGCAGACATGGCAATTGAACCTGTCCAGCGATCCGGATCCCACCCAAGGCTATACGGAATGGCAGTTTGCGAATGGCGCTCCGGCACCGAAGATCGAAATGAATTTCCAACTCAGTGCTGATCATTGAGCCATTTTGGCAGCAATTCCCCTCATCCTTCCAATGCGCTATAGGGCCTCGCCATGGATGACGTGGGAAAGGCAGCGGAGATTTTGCGGGGCGGGGGACTTGTCGCTTTCCCGACAGAGACGGTTTATGGCCTTGGGGCTGATGCCACCAATGATCTTGCCGTGGCGCGCATCTATGAGGCCAAGGGGCGGCCGCAATTCAACCCACTGATTGCCCATGTGGTGGAAGTAGATGCAGCTTTGGCGCTGGCGGAATTTCCGGCGGCGGCGCTTGCACTGGCAGCGCGGTTTTGGCCGGGGCCATTGACACTGGTGTTGCCGCGCAAGGCAGGCTGCCCGGTGTCGCTGTTGGCATCTGCGGGCCTGCCGAGTATTGCGCTGCGTGTGCCGCAGCATTCGCTGGCGCTGGAATTAATCCGTGAAACGGGCCGCCCCATCATGGCGCCTTCCGCCAATCCATCAGGCCGCATCAGCCCCACAACGGCAGCGCATGTGCGCGAGGGGTTGGGCACGAAAGTGGATATGGTTCTGGATGGCGGGCGCTGTGCAGTGGGTTTGGAATCCACCATCGTGAGCTTGCTTGATGACACGCCGCGCCTGCTGCGCGCGGGTGGTCTGGCGCGCGCAAAGATTGAACAGGTTTTGGGCCGCAAGCTGGAAGCGGCATTAGCTGGCCCGCTGCATGCGCCGGGGCAGCTTGAAAGCCACTATGCCCCAAAAGCGCGGATGCGGCTCAATGCAATTGAGTGGCGCGCGGGTGAGGCGCGGTTGGGGTTTGGTGCTGTTGATGCACCGCTCAATCTTTCGCGCATGGGCGACGTGGTGGAAGCGGCCGCAAATCTTTTTTCCATGCTACATCAATTGGATACGGCAGGGTCTTCAACAATTGCTGTAGCTCCCATTCCGGAGATTGGATTGGGCGAAGCGATCAACGACCGCTTGCG
>JAYTIG010000531.1:0-1186 GCA_043731995.1 Hyphomicrobiales bacterium | reverse complement strand
CTCCCCCTGATCATAGGCAAAGGCGGTGCCCATCACATTGCACACTGGCTCTTCCAGAAAACGCATCTTCTGCCAGCATTCCACGCAAAGGCAGGGCTCCTCTTGAACCGCAACCTTGCAAATCAGGCAATGGGCCGGTGTGAGCGCGCCCAAAATCCCGCGCCACAGCCCCCTGCCCCAGCCACCAAGCGGAAGCTGGAACTGCCCATCGTTTTCAGCTAGCTCCTCGCTCATGAGCGCAGGCTTCCCCCAGATCTTTGATCGCAAACTTTATCTTGCCCGCCAGCAAAAGGCCAGCGCCACCCAAGCGCCACTGTTGGCCCATGTGGCGCAAGATCTGTCTGATCGGCTGGCGGTGATCAATCATCAGTTCGCGTCGGCGCTGGTGATCGCCATTGATCCGGCACCATTTCGCGCGGTGCTGGAAGCCACGGGCAAGTTCTCATCCATCGCTACCATGCTTCCGCCGCCCTTGGATCATATTGACCTCGGCGCAGTGGAGCATGATGCCATTTTCAGCTTGCTTGATCTTCACTGCGTGAATGATGTGCCGGGTTATCTCGCCCAATGCGCCAGGGCCCTAAAGCCCGACGGCCTGTTCATGGCCTGCGCCTTTGCAGGTGATACACTGCTGGAATTGCGCAACGCCTGGGCAGCCGCGGAAAGTGATGTGCTGAGTGAAATCTCCCCGCGCATTGCTCCCATGATTGGTGTGCGCGAAATGGGCGGGCTTTTGCAGCGCGCGGGCCTCGCGTTGCCGGTGACAGATAGCGACCGCCTCACCCTGCGTTACGCTGATGCTTTGGCCTTGCTCCATGAGGTGAAAGCTTTTGGCTTTGCCAATCCGCTGACTGAGCGCCGCAAAAACTTGACTTCCCGCCGCGTGCTGGCGGGCCTGTTGCAGAACTATCAGCAAAACAATGCCGATGCTGATGGCCGCGTGCGCGCAACGCTGGATATGTTGTGGGCCATGGCCTGGAAGCCGCATGAAAGCCAGCCGACACCCAAGAGGCCCGGCAGCGCCACCATGCGGTTTGAAGATGCCTTGAAGAGACTCGATAATGAAAACTGAACTACCGCGCGCCTTTGATTTTATTGACGAGACGGAATTCGATTTTCGGCTGATCAATGTGTCTGAGAATGAAACCTATCGCATTGATTGCGCCGATGGGCGCCGCTTTGCCTT
>JAYTIG010000530.1:0-1187 GCA_043731995.1 Hyphomicrobiales bacterium | reverse complement strand
CTATTCTTATCGTCGTAGGAACGCGTAGCGCCAGGCAGGGTTAACCCTGCCGGATACACGGTGCTACGCGGAAAACAGGCTCCCTCGGGGGCCTTTTTTATTGGCCACGATTGTTATAGTGCGAAGATCAAGGGTTGAGGATTTGGATATGGCAGACGAAGAAATCATGACCGGCGCGGAAATCGTGTTGCGCGCCCTGGCTGACCAAGGGGTGCAGCATGTGTTCGGCTATCCTGGTGGGGCAGTTCTGCCGATTTATGACGAATTCTTCCAACAGGAAAAAGTGAAGCACATTCTGGTGCGGCATGAGCAGGGCGCCACCCACATGGCTGAAGGCTATGCCCGCTCGACGGGCAAATGCGGTGTGGCGCTGGCCACCTCCGGCCCCGGCGCCAACTGCGTGACGGGCCTCACCGATGCCATGCTCGATTCCATCCCCATGGTGCTGCTCACGGGCCAGGTGCCAACTCATCTCATTGGCAATGACGCGTTTCAGGAATGCGACACGGTGGGCATCACGCGTCCTTGCACCAAGCAGAACTGGCTGGTGCGTGACGTGAATGATCTCGCCCGCACGATCCATGAGGCCTTCTATGTGGCCACCACGGGCCGCCCCGGCCCGGTGGTGGTGGATATTCCCAAGGATGTGCAATTCGCCAAGGGCAAGTACACTGGCCCCAATGGCGTGGTGGTGAAATCCTACCGCCCGCGCACAACGCCGGAGCCGCGCGCCATCGAAGCCGCATTGGATTTGATTGCCACGGCCAAGCGCCCGTTGTTTTACACCGGCGGCGGGGTAATCAATTCCGGCGTGGAAGCCAGCATGCTGTTGCGCGAATTTGTGGCCCTCTCAGGCATACCAATCACCTCAACTCTAATGGGCCTCGGCGCCTATCCGGCCTCTGGCAAGGAATGGCTTGGCATGCTTGGCATGCACGGCATGTATGAAGCCAACATGGCGATGCATGATTGCGATGTGATGATCTGTGTTGGCGCGCGTTTTGATGACCGCATCACCGGCCGCATTGACGCGTTCTCACCTGGCTCAAAGAAAATCCATATCGATATTGACCCTTCTTCCATCAACAAGACAGTGAAGGTGGATATCCCGGTTGTGGCCGATGTGAAGGAAGCGCTGGCTGCCCTGATTGCGGGCTGGAAGAAGCGCGCGATCAAGCTCGATCAGG
>JAYTIG010000529.1:0-3432 GCA_043731995.1 Hyphomicrobiales bacterium | reverse complement strand
GATGTCGTGCCAACCGCAATGACGCGCCCACCTGCCGCACGCACGGCTTTCAAGCGCTCCACAACCGCTGAATCCACTTCGCCCCATTCGGCATGCATCTTGTGGTCTTTGGTATCATCCACCTTCACTGGCAGGAAAGTGCCAGCCCCCACATGCAAAGTTACAAATTCACATGATATTCCAGCAACTTGGAGGCGTTGCATCAATTCCGGCGTGAAGTGCAATCCTGCGGTCGGTGCCGCCACTGCCCCAGCGGGCTTTGCGAAAATGGTTTGATAATCCGACTTATCCTGCTGATCTTGCTCGCGTTTTGATTCAATATAGGGCGGCAAAGGCATGCGCCCTACAGCCGCAATGGCTTCGTCCAGCATTGCCCCTGAAAAATCAAAGGCCAGCGTCACTTCGCCTGCCTCGCCCTTCGCTTCAACTGTGGCCATCACTTCGCCAAGTGCGCAGACGCGGGCCTCGTCGCCAAACCGGATTCGATCACTAACTTCCAATTTCTTGGCGGGCTTCACAAAAGCCTTCCAGCGCGATGCATCCATCCGCATGTGCAGCAGCGCTTCAATCTTGGGTTTTGTGCCCAGCCGCCCGATACGATGCCCGCTCAAAGCCGCAGGAATCACTCTGGTGTTGTTGAAAACCAGAACATCGCCATGGCGCAATTGGCCGGGTAAATCTGCCACGCTCAAATCAGCAAGCCCGTCGCCCACCACAAGCAATTTGGCACTTTCACGCGGAACCGCCGGACGAAGGGCAATCCTGTCCGGCGGCAATTCAAAATCAAAATCAGCAACGCGCATAATTCACCCGTTGCCGAACATCATTGGTCGATCAGAGGTCAGCTGCCACGCGCATGGTGGCAATCTTGTCTGGGTTCTTCACGGGTTCGCCGCGCTTGATGCCATCGACAACATCCATGCCTTCAGTCACCTTGCCCCACGCCGTGTATTGCTTGTCGAGGAAGCGCGCATCACCAAAGCAGATGAAGAACTGGCTATTGGCCGAATTGGGGCTGGAAGACCGCGCCATGGAGCATATGCCCCGCACATGTGGCTCAGCCGAAAACTCTGCCTTCAAATCCGGCTTCTTGGAACCGCCCATGCCGGTTCCCGTCGGGTCGCCGCCCTGAACCATGAAACCTTCAATCACACGGTGGAACACCACGCCATCATAAAACTTATCGCGCGCCAATTCCTTGATTCGGTCCACATGGCCTGGCGCCAGGTCTGGGCGCATTTCAATCACCACTTTGCCCTTGGCCTTGCCAGCGTGGTCAGCGATTTCCAAATGAAGTGTGTTTTCGAGATCAGCCATTATTGCACCGTTACCTTTGTCATCTTGTCAGGATCAGCCACAGCGCCGTTCTGAGCGGAATCACCCTTCTTGATCTGGTCCACGCATTTCATGCCTGCATCATCAACTTCGCCAAACACTGTATATTGACCATCGAGGTTGGGGCCTATGTCAGCAAACATCACAAAGAACTGGCTGTTGGCGGAATTCGGGTCACCCGCGCGGGCCATGCCCACGGTGCCGCGCTTGAAATGTTCCTTGCTGAATTCTGCCGCAATGTTTGGCTCCTTGGAGCCACCAGCGCCCGTTCCGGTTGGATCGCCCGTCTGGGCCATAAAGCCATCAATCACGCGGTGAAAAACGATGCCATTGTAAAAGCCGGCAGCAGCAAGCTTGGTCACTTGCGCCACATGCTTGGGTGCCAGATCCGGGCGCAGCTTGATCACAAAGCTGCAATTCTTGGACGTATCCACCTTCAGCGTAGAGGCGGCAAAAGCAGGCGCCACGCCCACAGAAAGCAGGGCCGCGGCAATCATCAATCGTTTCATCTAAGTCTCCGTTTTAACTGTCAGGCCACTAGCGCTATTCGGCCATGAAGGCAACACAGTGGCAAATGGCTGACAATCGGCTATCAAGGGGCCATGAAGCCCGCATTCAACAAGCCACCATTCAAAAAGCCCTTCCGCAAATTTGACAAGCCGCCGCCGCGCAAGGCTGCACCCGCCAATGCCACAGAGCGAAAGCTGGAATTCGATCCCGAAAACGATCTGGTCTATGGTGCACATTCTGTTGCGGCCGCCTTGGCCAATCCCAAGCGGAAACTGGTGAAGCTTTGGGCCACCGAAAACGGTGCGGCACGTTTGAAAGAGGAAATGGGCACACTACCTGTGGAGCCTGAACTGGTTCACCCGCGCCTGCTCGATCACATGTTGAAGGGTGAGGATGCCGTACATCAGGGCCTGATCCTTGAAGCCAAGCCCTTGCGCCAGCCCAGGCTGGACCAGATTCCGCACGAGGGCCTCATCGTCATTCTGGATCAGGTGACAGATCCTCACAATGTGGGCGCCATCATGCGTTCTTGCGCGGCCTTCAATGTCACCGCCCTTGTGGTGACCGCGCGCCACGCGGCTGATACCAATGGCGTCTTCATGAAGGCGGCTTCTGGCGCATTCGAATTGGTGCCCTATGTGACTGTGACCAACCTTGCCCGGGCGCTGGGCGAGTTGAAAACCTATGGCTTCAAGCTCGTGGGTTTGGATTCCGAGGCCACCTCGAGCATGGCGGAAATCAGCCACACGCGGCCGCTTGGCCTGGTGTTAGGTGCTGAAGGCAAAGGCCTGCGCCAGCTCACGCGCGACACTTGCGATGTGATGGCCCGCATCGACATGCCGGGTCAGATCAAGAGCCTGAACGTTTCCATCGCCACTGCCATTTCACTTTACGCCTTGCAGAGCGGCAAATAGAAAAGGGCTGGATTGCTCCAGCCCTTCTCTCCCGAGTGCCGTCCCGAGTTATAGTCAGTAACTACCGCCTTTGCTGAGTGCGGGCCCCGCCGCAAAAAAAGCCCAAGGCGAAAACGGCAGGCACCAGCAACTTCGCAGAGTGAGACATTTTTTGTTCTCCGTTAACAGACCCTCGCCCGACTGCTTCAAAATGAAACATGTCCAGGCAAGGTGAGCCCAATTGACAGGGGGAGTTGCAGCAACGAGGCCAAATGGACTAAAGGCCAATTCAGAACTGTTGGTTGCAGTGCTTCGGCCTCAACCGTGGTTAAGGCCAAAGCCGGTTTAGCTCAGTTGGTAGAGCACCTGATTTGTAATCAGGGGGTCACAGGTTCGAGTCCTGTAACCGGCACCATCTTTTCAATAAGTTAGTTAAATTCACACCATTTACCAGCTATATTGGGGGACGCTCAGGGGGACTATGCCTATCGGTGGTTTGCGAAGTCGCACAAAACTGGACCTTCAATCTATGCTCAGGTTTTTCGGCCTCCTCGAGTATCAGGTCATCATCTTTTCTCCACAGCATTCTGGACAGGCAGCTTGTTCGCCTCCTGCCCAGAATGGCAAGGCGCCCGCCGATCGCGCCACTGCCATGGGCGGGATGCAAACCCCACCACCCCCTCCACTGCCAGTT
>JAYTIG010000528.1:0-3434 GCA_043731995.1 Hyphomicrobiales bacterium | reverse complement strand
TGCCATGAGGTGTTGATGACCGAATGATTGGCGTTTGACAAGGCTTGATGGATTCGCTTCAACATGATTATGGCAAAAATCACCATTCAAGATGTGGCCCAGAAGGCGGGGGTTTCTGTAGCCACAATCGACCGGGTTTTGAACCGCAGGCCGGGCGTGAAGGCCCGCACTGTTGAAAAGGTTGAAAGTGCCATCCGCGAGTTGAATTACCAGCCAGACCGCATTGCTGCGCGCCTGGCGCGGGGGCGGGAATACCGCTTCTGGTTTGTGCTGCCCAACACGGCGGGCGAATTCATGAACCGCATTTCCGATGAGGTGGAAGCCGCCGCCAGGCGCATGGCTGGCGAGCGCGTCACGATCATGGTGAAACGGGTAGACGTTTTTGATGGGCCGCTGCTGTCCAAGGTGCTCGACAACCTCGAAGAGGGCATTGATGGCGTGGCTGTTGTGGCGCTGGATCACCCCGCCGTGAGGGAATCCATCAATGCGCTGGTGGCCAAAGAAATTTCTGTTGTCACGCTGGTGTCCGATGTGCCGGGCTCCAAGCGCACGCATTATGCCGGCATTGACAATTCCTCAGCTGGCCGCACGGCGGCCGGGCTGCTGGGTCGCTTCCTCAATGGCCGCAAGGGCAAGGTGGGGTTGTTTGCAGGCTCTCTCGCGTTGCGTGACCATATTGAACGCCAGTTCGGCTTTGAGCAGGTGATGGCACATGAGTTTCCTGATCTCATGGTTCTGCCAGTGCGGGAATCACGCGACGACACGGAGCGCAGCGGTGAGCTCACCAAACAGTTGCTGCGCGAACACCCGGATTTGCTGGGCATCTATAATGTGGGCGGCGGCACGGCGGGCATCACCGCAGCGCTGGAATCGGGCGGCCGTTCCAAGCATATTGTGTTCATCGCCCATGAAATGACCGAAGGTTCGCGCCGCGCGCTGATCCGCGGCACGATTGATGTGATCATCAATCAGGACCCGGGGCACGAAGTGCGCTCTGCGGTGCGCGTCTTGATGGCCAAGGCCGACAATGCGCCGCTGATTGAAGCGCAGGAGCGCATCCGCATTGACATTTTCATGCGCGATAACTTGCCGTGATGAAGCATGACGAAGCAACCTTTTGACCCCGCCAATGATGGCGCCCAAATGTCCTTCGACGGACACATGTCTTATGGGGACTATCTGCGGCTTGACCTGCTTTTGAATGCGCAACAGCCGCGCTCATCCTCGCCGGACGAGTTGCTGTTCATCATCCAGCACCAGACATCGGAACTGTGGATGAAACTCGCCATCAGCGAAATCAAGGCCGCCACCCTGGCCATTGCGGCGGGACACCATCCACAGGCCAGCAAGATGCTGGCCCGCACGGCGCGCATTTTTGAACAGCTCAACTCCGCATGGGATGTGCTGCGCACGATGACACCCTCAGAATATGCTGCCATGCGGCCGTCCCTGGGCCAATCCTCCGGTTTTCAATCCTGGCAATATAGGTCGATTGAATATCTGGTCGGCAATCGCAATGCGGCCATGCTGGCGCCCCATGCCCACGTGCCAGAAGTAATGGCGGAATTGGACGCCATTTTGTCCCGGCCCAGCCTTTATGACACCGCCATTCAGTCGCTGGCCAAGGCGGGTTTTGATGTGGGCGAGGAGGCGCAACGCAAGGATTTCCGCACCACGCGTGAGGCAAATCCGAAAGTGGTTGAAGCCTGGGCGCAAGTTTACCGCGACCCATCACGCCATTGGCCACAGTATGAGCTTGCTGAAAAGCTGGTGGATTTTGAGGACTATTTCCGGCGTTGGCGCTTCAATCATGTGACAACGGTGGAACGGGTGATCGGCTTCAAGCGTGGCACGGGCGGCACATCTGGTGTCAGCTATCTCAGGCGCATGCTGGACGTGGTTCTGTTCCCGGAATTGTGGAGTGTCCGCACGGCGTTGTGAGGCTTGTGCTTCACGAAAAGCTGCGAAAGAAAGTCACCACATCATCCAGCGTTGGTGCCAAACCCCGCAGTGGCTTGGCCAGCGCCAGCATGATGCCGACGTGGCCCACACCCTGATAGAGCTTGAGTGTTGAGGCAGCGCCTGCTGCGCGCAGGGCCTTGTCGAGATTGATGGAATTGCGCGGGCGGCAGGTTTTGTCTTCTGTACCATGCAGAATCAAGAATGGTGGCGCATCGGCACGGACATGGTTCACCGGCTGTGTGTCTGGCAGATTTTGCACCTTGCCAAAGACATCAATGGAAACCTGGCTATCAAGCGGCAGAAAATCCAATGGCCCCGCCAAGGTGGCAACGGCCTTGATGGCGGAAACATCTGTGCCCAGTTGCTGCAGATAGTGCCTATCCAATATCGCCTCGGCCACATTATAGGCTCCGGCAGAGTGGCCCATTGCGAAAACACGTTTCTGATTGCCACCAAATTCACCGGCATGGCGCGTGGCCCAATCGAGGGCCAGTGCCGTGTCCACCACAAAGGCCGGGTAGGGGTTTTGCGGATGCAGCCGGTATGTGATCACCAAAGTCAGGAAGCCTTGTGCGGCCAGGGCGCGGCCTACAAAGCCGTAGCGCTCCTTGCTACCGCCCTGCCTGCCATGACCCACCGTGGACAAAAACCACCACAGGCCATGGGCCTTGACCCGTCGTCGGCGCATAAACATCCAACACATTTCGCGGGCTGGGGCCAAAGGCCACGTTGCGCTGAACCAGGGCCGAATCTGCGTCCTTCGGCACAAGCAGATTAAAGGTTTCAAGGGCTGCGAAATGATAGAGCAGACCGGTGGCGATCAGCACAAATCCGAGAGCATAGAAGAACTTCAGCATAAGCATATTACGGGTTGGCCGATCATTTGGATCGTTGCCAACCTGCAAGCTGCATCAAAGTGGTGAAGCGGAGCTTAAATTTGCCGCGATGGGCGAAGGATCTCAGGCGACCTTGCCGTTTCCGGGCCGCAAGCTTTTGCCAAGAATGGACTCGTCCCGGCCGATCACATGGCTGGATGTGCCAACAATCAGCGCGTCTGGTGCGAAGATGATCTTTGTGTTCTTGTTCGGATAGGGCAGCGCGTAAAGGAAATGGCGCATGCAATTGATGCGGGCGCGCTTCTTGTCATCCGACTTCACAATGATCCAAGGTGCATCTGCCGTGTCGGTGTAAAAGAACATGGCTTCCTTGGCTTCGGTATATTGATCCCACTTGTCGAGTGAGGCCTTGTCAATGGGCGACAACTTCCATTGCTTCAACGGGTCAAGCTCACGCGATTTGAAACGCCGCAACTGTTCTTCGCGCGTAACGGAAAACCAATATTTGAACAGCTTGATGCCGGAGCGCACCAACATGCGCTCAATCTCCGGGCACTGGCGCATGAATTCGAGATATTCATTGGGTGTGCAAAAGCCCATGACGCGCTCAACGCCTGCGCGGTTGTACCAGGAGCG
>JAYTIG010000527.1:0-3435 GCA_043731995.1 Hyphomicrobiales bacterium | reverse complement strand
CAGATGTATGCATTGTCATAATCAGGATTCGGCCAAATTTTCCCGTCTCTTATTGCATAGAAATGGGCCTTCGCCTAAGAGTGCATCGCGCCGCAGCGTAAAGCCGACAAGCCTATGCCAAGCGGTTGAAAAAACAAGGATTTGGCCGATGGGCCGTTTCGTTATGAAATTCGGGGGCACATCGGTTGCGGATATTGAACGCATCCGCAACGTCGGCCGCCATGTGGAACGCGAAGTGAAGGCTGGCAACCACGTTGCCGTGGTGGTTTCGGCCATGTCCGGCACCACCAATCAACTGGTGGAATGGTGCAGGCAAGCGGCGCCTGTGCATGATGCGCGCGAATATGACGCCGTGGTGGCCACGGGTGAGCAGATCACCGCAGGCCTGTTGGCCATTGTGCTTCAGGAAACAGGGATTCCCGCGCGCTCCTGGGCTGGCTGGCAGATTCCCATTGAAACCGATGGCGTGCATGGTTCGGCCCGCATGACCAATATCAACGGCGCAGAAATCATGAAGCGCATGGAGCAGGGGCAGGTGGCTGTGATCACCGGCTTCCAAGGCCTTGGGCCTGACAAGCGCGTTACCACGCTGGGCCGTGGCGGTTCCGACACATCCGCTGTTGCCGTGGCGGCGGCGCTGAATGCGGCTTGCGATATTTATACCGACGTGGACGGTGTTTACACCGCCGACCCGCGCATCGTTTCTGCGGCCCACAAGCTTGACCGCATTTCCTATGAGGAAATGCTGGAGCAGGCCTCGCTGGGCGCCAAGGTGTTGCAGACGCGCTCGGTTGAGCTTGCAATGGTCTATAAGGTGCCGTTGCAAGTGCGCTCAAGCTTTGAGCCGCCCGATTCTCCCAACCAGAACAAGCCGGATGGCACCGGCCCCGGCACTATCGTTTGCCAAGAGGAAAAGAGCATGGAACAGCATGTTGTGAGCGGCATTGCCTATTCGCGCGATGAAGCCAAGGTCTCATTGCGCAAAGTGAAAGACAAGCCTGGCGTTTCTGCTGCCATCTTTGGCCCGCTGGCCGAGGCCGACATCAGCGTTGACATGATCGTGCAAAATATTTCTTCTGATGGCGCAGTGGCCGATCTCACCTTCACGCTGCCGCGCAAGGATTTGCGCAAGGCAATTGAGGTGCTGGCCAAGCTGAAAGAGCAAATCGGCTATCAGGAAATTTCCCATTCGGCAGACGTGGCCAAGGTTTCGATTGTGGGCATTGGCATGCGCAGTCACGCAGGCGTTGCATCCAAGATGTTCAAGTCTCTTGCTGACAAGGGCATCAACATCCAGGCGATCACCACATCCGAGATCAAAATCAGCGTGTTGATCGATGAGGCCTATACAGAGCTTGCCGTGCGCGCTTTGCATACGGCTTATGGACTGGATAAGGCTTGAGCCACATAATGACACAAACGGCTCAAATGAAGCGATTTCGCCACAAGGGCGTGAAAGACTGAGGAACATGCATGGCTAGCCCCGCACTCGGCCCGCGTGTCCTTCTCCGAAGACTCCGCGAGGTGATGGCGGAGCAGGAGACGGCGCAAAAGCGGCTCGACAAGATTGTGACGTCGATCGCCGGCAACATGGTTGCCGAGGTGTGCTCGATCTATGTCATGCGGCCAGGCGCGGTGTTGGAACTCTATGCCACCGAGGGCTTGAAGCGCGAAGCGGTTCACAAGTCCCAGCTCAAGGTGGGTGAGGGCCTTGTGGGCCTGATTGCCCAACAGGCAATTGGCCTCAACCTCACTGAGGCCATTGATCATCCATCCTTCAAATACCTGCCAGAAACCGGCGAAGAAATTTATCATTCCTTCCTTGGTGTGCCGATCATGCGTGGCGGTGCCGTCATCGGCGTGCTCGTGGTGCAAAACCGGACGCGCCGCCACTACACCGAGGAAGAAGAAGAGGCGTTGCAAACCACGGCCATGATTCTGGCCGAGGTTCTGGCCACGTCCGGCTTCCTCGAAGCGCCGCAGGAATTTCTGACCGGAGCGGTTGAACTGCGCACGCAAGTCTTGCGCGCCGAAAGCCTGGCTGAGGGCATAGCTCTTGGTCATGTCGTTCTGCACGAGCCGCGTGTTCGCATCCAGAACATGATTGCCGAGAACATTCCGCAGGAACTTTTGCGACTTGAAGATTCCATCACCAATCTGCGCAAGCAGGTGGATGACCTGCTGGATGGCAGCGAGGCGATGAGCGCCAATGAGTCCATGGATGTTCTCGAAACCATCCGCATGTTTGCCCATGACAAGGGCTGGCTGGGCCGTTTGAAGGAAGCCGTGCAAACAGGCCTCACGGCGGAAGCTGCGGTTGAGCGCGTGCAGAATGACAACCGCGCCCGCATGATGCGCACGCCCGATCCCTACTTGCGTGAGCGGATGCATGATCTTGATGATCTCTCCAACCGCCTGTTGCGTTATCTCACGGGTGCTGTTGCCACGGCATCGCGCACTGACTTGCCCGACAATGCCATTGTGGTTTCGCGCAACATGGGGCCGGCGGAGCTTTTGGATTATGACCGCAGCAAGATCCGCGGCGTGATCCTTGAGGAAGGCGGCAAGACCAGCCATGTGGCCATTGTGGCGCGCGCCCTTGGTATTCCCGCTGTGGGGCAGGCTGCTGGCATCATCAATTTGGTAGACGATGGCAGCTCCATCATTGTGGATGGCGGCACGGGCGAAGTTTATGTGCGCCCTTCGGTGGAGCTTGAAAAATCCTATGCCGAAAAGGTGCGCTTCAACGCTTCAAAGCAGGCGCGCTTCAAGGCCCTGCGTGAGCTGCCCGCCACCACCATGGATGGCCAAAACATCACTTTGAATATCAACGCCGGCCTGGTGGTGGACATGCCGCATCTGCATGAATCAGGTGCTGCGGGCGTTGGCCTTTACCGCACCGAGTTGCATTTCATGATGGCGGCGCGTTTTCCTCGACTGTCCACGCAGATCAAGCACTACAAGAGCATTCTGGATCAGGCGGATGGCAAGCCTGTCGTGTTCCGCACGCTGGATATTGGCGCTGACAAGACGCTGCCTTACCTGCGCCAGCCGCGTGAGGAAAACCCGGCCCTTGGTTGGCGCTCCATTCGCATGGCGCTGGACCGGCCCGCACTGTTGAAGTTGCAGGCGCGCGCGATGTTGCTGGCGGGTGCGGGTGCGGACTTAAAGATCATGTTCCCGATGATTGCTGACGTGGCCGAATATGTTCAGGCACGCGAAGTGGTGCTTCAGGAACGGGAGATTTTGAAGAAGCGCGGCCATGCCTTGCCGCGCAGCCTGAAGCTGGGCGCCATGATCGAAATCCCTTCACTGCTGTGGCAGCTTGATCATCTCTTGCCGCTGGTGGATTTCGCATCCGTTGGCTCCAATGATCTGGTGCAATTTCTTTTTGCCTCTGATCGTGGCAACCCAAAACTGGCTGGGCGCTATGAT
>JAYTIG010000526.1:0-3439 GCA_043731995.1 Hyphomicrobiales bacterium | reverse complement strand
TCGGTCTATGACGACACACACATGATGGCTATGTCTGCTTCTCTGCTCAAATCGGATGACCTAGTCCTGGCATTTTCTCACTCCGGCAGAACCACAGGCGTTTTGGAAGCAGTTCAAATCGCGCGCAATAATGGCGTGAAGATCGTCGCGATCACCAATTACGGTTCCTCACCATTGGCTGACGTGTCAGATGTCGTGTTGTGTTCAACGGCACTCGGCTCGCCACTGACAAGCGAAAACGCCGCAGCTCGTATTGCCCAACTCAACATCATGGATGCCGTTTTCATGGCAGTGGCCCAAAAGGGATATCAATCTGCCGAGGAAAACCTGGCACAGACGATGGCAGCCGTGCGCTCAAAACGCCGTGATTGATGAATTTGCCCAGCCGACAACATGCCAGTATTGGCTGTGGAACGTAGCGTTCTTGTTTCTGCCATTCCATTCGAATGTGCGGTACGGACACAGCCCAATGTTCGAATTTCCTGGCCAGGATTCTTATTCAGCAGTTGAAAGAAGCGAAGAATTGTACCGCTATCTTCAGTCGGACACTAGAAAGTCTGTTTATAGCCCAAACTGTAAATTTCCCTGCTAGCAGGCAATTTCATGGCTGAGACCGGTTTGCAAGTGACCGCATCCACCACCATTTTCCCGCAATTTTGTCATGGCTTGCAAGTGGTTTGCAGAAAATTGACTTCGGGAGAGTATGTTTTGTGGCGGTGATGTGGCGGCAATAGCCGAAAAATCGGACAATTTTTATCCGCACACGGTGAAAATGGGTCACAGATTTCCAGTGACTTCGCTGGTTGCCGATGACGTTTTGATTGGCCTCAAGATTGTTGAGTTGGACGTTAGACAGTTAGATGGGCCCTCACCGCATCACTTTGCAGGCCTTTTTTGTCACCGGCGAGGACGGTTTTCCCTCGGTTCAGGACTACAAACTGATCGGCCAGCTTCTTAGCGAACTCAAAATATTGCTCGACCAAAATGATGGCCATATCGCCGCGGTCACGCAACAGGGCGATGACTCTCTCGATGTCTTTGATGATTGAAGGTTGGATGCCTTCTGTCGGTTCATCCAGCAACAGCAATCGCGGGCGTGTGACCAGGGCCCGCGCAATTGCCAGTTGCTGTTGCTGCCCGCCCGAAAGGTCACCGCCACGCCGCTTCAACATGCTTTTGAGAATCGGGAAGAGGTCGAAGATTTCGTCCGGCATATTTCGGTTTGTGCGGGGCAGGCATGCATAGCCCGTCTTCAGATTTTCTTCGACAGTCAGAGTGGAGAAAATTTCTCTGCCCTGCGGCACCAGAGCAATTCCGCGTCGTGCTCGATCTGCAGTGTTGAGCCTGGTAATATCCTGGCCCTCGAATAGAATGCTGCCTGAGGAGACAGGTTGCAGGCCCGCGATGGCGCGGATGAGGCTGGTCTTGCCCACCCCATTGCGGCCCAAAACGCAAGTGACTTTGCCTCGTTCGGCTGTAATGGATACTTCTGAGAGCGCGCGGCTGGCCCCATAGAACACATCCGCCGATTTCACATTCAACATCGCTCACCTGCCCAAATAGACGTCGATGACGCGCTGATTGTTTTGAACGTAATCAAGACTACCCTCAGCAAGCACTGAACCTTCATGCAGGACCGTGACACGCACACCAAGGGCGCGGATGAAATCCATGTCATGCTCCACCACAACCACTGCGCTGTGTTGTGCGATGTCTTTCAGAAGCTGCGCGGTCTTTTCTGTTTCCGCATCAGTCATGCCGGCCACGGGTTCATCGACCAGCAGCAATTCTGGCCCTTGCACCAGCAGCATTCCAATTTCGAGCCATTGCTTCTGCCCATGTGACAATCCACCCGCTGGCCGCTGTGCGGCCTCGTCGAGGTTGATACGTTTGATTGTGGCAGCAATCAGGTCATGCTGAGCGGTGCTGAGCTTCCAACGCAAAGAGGCGAGAGCCGTCCGTTTGGCTTTCATTGCAAGCTCGAGATTGTCCCATACGGTGTGGTTTTCAAACACTGTGGGTTTTTGGAACTTGCGGCCAATTCCGATATTGGCGATGGCAGCTTCATCCATGGCAGTCAGCGCGTAGTCACGAAACGCTACGCGCCCTTCATCTGGGCGCGTCTTGCCGGTAATCACATCCATCATTGTGGTTTTGCCCGCGCCATTGGGACCGATGATGGCGCGCATTTCGCCCGAACCTACGGCAAGATTGAGATTGTTCAGAGCTTTGAAGCCATCGAAGGATACAGAAACACCTTCGAGATACAGTAGCGTCTCGGCGGTCATTCCACGGCCTCGCTGGCAGGAAGGACCACAGTATCCTTGTACTTGGCGGACGACCAACCTGCGAATAGGCCTGCCAAGCCCTTGGGCATGAAAACTGTGACAACAATGAACAGGCCGCCCAAGGCAAAGAGCCAAGCATTGGGCAACACGCCTGTGAACCAGCTTTTTGCGGCGTTGACCACGATGGCTCCCAAGGCCGCACCCCACAGTGTTCCGCGCCCGCCGAAGGCCGTCCAGATCACGGCTTCAATGGAATTACTCGGCGAAAATTCAGATGGATTGATGATTCCCACCTGAGGCACATAGAGGGCACCAGCAATTCCGGCCATGACCGCAGACACAACAAAGATGAAGAGCTTGTAGCTTTCCACACGGTATCCCAGAAACCGCACGCGCGATTCTGCGTCACGAATGGAAATCAATACTCTGCCAAATTTCGAATTCACGATGATGCGTGCGATGATGAAACATAAGCCAAGGGCCAATACTGAAAGCATGAAGAGCACGGCTCTGGTGCTGGCGGCTTGAACGGGAAAGCCGAGAATGTCTTTGAAATCAGTCAAGCCGTTGTTGCCGCCAAATCCCATGTCGTTGCGGAAGAAGGCGAGCAGCAATGCGTAGGTCATGGCTTGCGTGATGATTGAAAGGTAAACACCTGTGACGCGGCTGCGGAAGGCAAACCAGCCGAACACAAAGGCGAGCACGCCCGGCACCAGCAGGACCATGATGGCGGCGTACCAGAAGTGGTCGAAGAAGTACCAGAAGACCGGAAGATCCTTCCAATTCAGAAACACCATGAAGTCCGGCAGGATAGGATCGGCGTAGACGCCGCGGGTGCCGATCTGCCGCATCAGGTACATGCCCATGGCGTAGCCGCCGAGCGCGAAGAAAGCGCCGTGGCCGAGCGAGAGGATGCCGGCATAGCCCCAGATCAGATCGATGGAGAGGGCGAGGATCGCGTAGCAGACATATTTGCCGAACAGCGCCACAAGATAAGTCGGCACGTGGAAGATCGAGTCCGGCGGAAATACCAAGTTGAGGAATGGAATCAGGATCGTGACGCCCGCCAGCACCGCGAGGAAGATCATCGCGCCCCGGTCGAGGATGCGCAGCAGCGGCGGCATCATGTCTCCACCGACCGGCCCTTGAGC
>JAYTIG010000525.1:0-1195 GCA_043731995.1 Hyphomicrobiales bacterium | reverse complement strand
CCGCCGCTTCCCAGGTTTTGAGCTGGTCGCGGATCGACTTGTCGGCCACCACATCATCAGCGCGGTAAATCTCGCGCGCAATGGTGCGCACTTTTTCGAACAGGCCCATTTCATCGCCATAGATCGGCTTGAACTGCCCGCCATGCTCAGCCAGCTTGGCCACATGGGTAGCCAGCGCTTCGGTGCCCTTTGAGCCTTCGGCCCAATGGGTGCATTTGAAGGCTTCAACGCCATGGGTCTTGCAGACATCCTTGATCACCTGAACTTCAGCCTCCGTGTCGGCGATGAAGTGGTTGATCGCCACGGCAATCGGCACGCCGAACTTCTTCACGTTTTCCAAGTGGCGGCCCAGGTTGGCGCAACCCTTCTTGAGCGCCTCGATGTTTTCCAGCTTCAGGTTTTCCTTGGCAACACCGCCATGCATCTTGAGGGCGCGCACGGTGGCCACGATCACAGCCGCAGCCGGAGTGAGGCCCGCCTTGCGGCACTTGATGTCGAAGAACTTCTCGGCGCCAAGATCAGCGCCGAAGCCCGCTTCCGTCACCACGAAATCCGCCAGCTTCAGGGCCGTCTGTGTGGCCATCACTGAGTTGCAGCCATGGGCGATATTGGCAAACGGGCCGCCATGTACAAAGGCCGGGTTGTTCTCGAGCGTTTGCACGAGATTGGGCTGCAGGGCATCTTTCAGCAGAACCACCATGGCGCCCGGGGCCTTGAGGTCTTTCGCCAAAACCGGCGACTTGTCTTTCTTATAGGCGATAACGATCTGGCCAATGCGGCGTTCAAGATCAGCGATGGATGTGGAGAGACAGAGAATGGCCATGATTTCCGAAGCCACGGTGATGTCAAAGCCCGCCTCGCGCGGATAGCCATTGGCCACGCCACCCAGCGAGCAGACGATCTCACGCAGCGCGCGGTCATTCATATCCATCACCCGGCGCCAGACCACGCGGCGCGTGTCGATGCCAAGTTCATTGCCCCAATAGATGTGATTGTCGATCATCGCCGAGAGCAGGTTATGCGCTGATGTGATGGCGTGGAAATCGCCGGTGAAATGCAGGTTGATATCCTCCATCGGCACGATCTGGGCATAGCCGCCGCCAGCAGCGCCACCCTTCATGCCGAAGCAGGGCCCAAGCGATGGTTCGCGCAAGGCCACAATCGCCTTCTTGCCAATCTTGTTGAGGCCGTCGCC
>JAYTIG010000524.1:0-3444 GCA_043731995.1 Hyphomicrobiales bacterium | reverse complement strand
GTGAAGTGGTGAGCGGGCCGGGCGTGAGCAGGAAGGGCATGTCTTCCTGGCCTTCGGGGCCTTCAAAGCTCATTGATGGGGGCATGTTGGATTCTCCGGTTGATGCCCCAATAGAGCCGCTTGAATTCCATCAGTCAAATCGTATGATCTTATAGAAAGCATAAGAGAAACTTATATGCAGTCCTCACAACTTCGCGCCTTCCATGCTGTGGCTCGCACCGGGTCTTTCACGCGGGCAGCTGCGCAACTCAATGTCAGCCAGCCTGCGGTGTCTGACCATGTGGGCAAGCTGGAACAGGCTTGCGGTGCCGCACTCTTCATCCGCCATGCGCGTGGCACGCGCATGACAGAACTGGGCCGCAGGCTTTTTGCACTCACCGAGAAAAGCGCTGAGGTGGAGCAAGAAGTTTCAGCACTGCTCTCCAAAGCCAAAGAACTGGAAATGGGTGCGCTAACGATTGGTGCCGATGCCGCCAGCCATGTGATGCCGCTGTTGAAACGCTTCCGCGCCCGCTATCCCGGCGTTGGCATTAAGCTGCTTGGCGGCAATTCTGCGGGGCTGGTGGAGCGCTTGCAGGCGTTTGAAATTGATTTTGCCGTGGTGGGCCGCGTGCCAGATGTGCAGGGATTGGTGGCTGTGGCCTTGAGCAGCAATGCCATGATGGCGATTGTGCCCGCGCGTTCCGCACTGGCGAAACGCAAGAGTCTCAGCTTGCGCGATCTCGCCCGCCTGCCATTGGTGGTGAGAGAGCAGGGCTCCTACACGCGTGACTTGATGTTTCTCGCGTTTCAAAGGCTGGGGCTGGAATGGCAGGTGGCCTTGGAGGTTGAGGGCCGCGAAGCCTGCTTTGAGGCCGTGGCCGAGGGCTTGGGCCCCGCCATCGTTTCTGCGGGTGAGTTGCCGCAGGATCGGCGCATTCGCGCTGTGCCCATCACCGAGCGCGTGGAACCGATGGGCGAGTGGCTGGTCTATCTGCAATCGCGCGCCAATCTGCGGCTGGTTCCGGCCTTCGTCGAACTGGCGCTGCGCCCCAGATAGCTGGCCACGACAGCCTCGTGGCTTGCAAAGAAGGAGGCAGGCGGCATCGCGGGCCACACCCGGCCATCAGCGACAAAGATCACCGCATCCGCCGCCGCGCGGATTTCTTCGGGCTGGTGGCTGACCAGCAAGGTTGCCAGTTGCTTTTCACGCGTGAGTTCTTTCACCAGTGCCAGCATGTCCTTGCGCAAGCCTGGATCAAGTGCCGCAAAGGGCTCATCCAGCAACAACACTTTGGTGGACCGCACCAGCACGCGCGCCAGCGCCACGCGTTGCCGCTCACCGCCCGACACATCGCCGGGCCTGCGCGTTCTGAGATTGGCAAGGCCAACCCGCGCGAGCGCGGCATCGACTGTGCCGCTCTGCGCTTCCGTCAATCTCAGATTGGGCGCAATTCCCAGCGCGACATTTTGCCAAAGTGTGAGATGTGGGAATACATTGTTGTCCTGAAACACCATTGACACTGGGCGTTGTGATGGTTGAGCGGCAGAAATATCCGCGCTATCGATCAACACCCGGCCCTGCATCATGGGCTCAAAGCCGGCGATGATATTGAGCAATGTGGATTTGCCAGCACCACTGGGGCCCAGCACCGCGGAGAGCTCACCTGGTGCAGCTTTCAACGCAATATCCAAGGTGAAAGTATCATGCACATAGTGGCCGTCAGTGATTTCAAGCATCGCCTTCACCCAGCTTTTGTGCCGCAAAAGTGAGCGCCCCGCAAACCAGGAGCAGCAACAGCGCCGTGCCTTCTGCGTCTGCGCCGCGATAGTGGCCCATCTCGGCATGAAGCAGCGTGGGCAAGGTGACAATGCCGCCAGAACCCAACAGCGTGATGGCCGTGAGATCGCCCAGCGACAGCACCAGCGCCATCAGAAAAGCTTGAGCCGCACAGGCCCGCATCAGCGGCCATTCAATGATGTGAAAACTGCCGAAGCCAGTAAGGCCAAGCTGGCGCTGCAGTCTTGTGAGCGGTACAAGTTGCGCCTGCCCGCCGCGCAGCGAGGCCACGGCATAGGGCAGGCACATGAGGCAGTTGAGCGCAATGATGAAAGCGCAGGTGAGCGCAAGCGAATCGCCCAATTTGTGCAGCAGCAAAAACCATCCGGTGGCAATCACAGCGGGCGGCACGATAAGCCCCCCGAGGCTGATCAGCCGCGCGCTTCCGTCGCGTGCCTTGGCCAAGGGCCAGGCCAGCAACATCGCCAGAATGGCCGAGGCAAATCCAAGGGCAAGGCTTGTTGCCAGCGCTTGCAAAGTGGATACGGTGAGATGCAGGCTGAAAGCACCGCGCCAAAAAATAACGCCTAGAACAGGCAAGACGATTGCAGTCGCCAATGCAATGAGCACAACGTCACCAAGCCGGGCGATACCTGAAATCGGTGCAAGGCGGTGTTGGCTTCGGCGCAAACTGGTGAAGCCTGTATCTTGTTTGAAAGCCGCTTGCGCCAAGCCGATGAGGGCTGCGCACAAGGCCACTTGCAGCAAGCTCAAGGTCAAGGCGCGGGGCGGATCAAAATCCATCCGCAGGGATTGGTAGATCGCCACTTCCAGTGTCGTCGATGATGCGCCACCCAGTGTTAGCACCACCACGAAACTGGCGGCGCAGAGCAAGAAGATGATGGCACCGATTTGCGGTAACACCGCTTTCAACACCGGCCATTCCACGTGGCGCAATGTTGCTATGTCAGAAAAGCCCAATTGCGCGGCAAGCTTGTAGCCTTCCGGCGGGGCTGCCTGCAGTGCCTGATAGAACAGCCGCGTGGCCATGGGCAGATTGAAAAACACATGCACGAATAGGATGCCCGCAAGGCTGTAAGGTGAGATCAGGCCAGGAATCAATCCCGCATTGCCAATCAGTGCCGTTGTTCCCAGCACGGCCACAATGGCAGGCACAGCCATGGGCAGTGCGAAAAGGGTCAACAGCAACTTGCGCCCGGCAAATTCCTGCCGCGTCAAGGCCCGCGCGATGAATAGGCCCGGGGCGACTGAAAGCAAAGTCGAAAGCGCAGCTTGCTTCAGCGTGAATGCGAGAACGGCAAGCACGCTGCTGTCGATGGGCTGGGTGTTGAAGCCTTGCTTGATCAAAAGCCAGAACAAGGGTGCCACCCCGCAAAGGATGGCACCCAGGATCACAGATTCTGCGAGGCGTTTACCCATTCACCGCCTTTTGCCATTCATCAACCCAGTCGCGGCGGTGGGCGGCCACATCCTCTGGGGAGTAGAGCAGCGTTTTGGCGGGCTTCACCACCCAGCCCATCGACAGCAGCGTGCTAGCCGATCTCGCATTCACGCTGAAGCAAGCGGCGCTTTCGACTTTGCTTTCCGTCGCTCCCGGACTGTTCATCGCGCGGGCCCTGACGCGGCAGGAATTTGCCGGGCGCAAGTTGCTGTTGGCCCTTTTC
>JAYTIG010000523.1:0-1195 GCA_043731995.1 Hyphomicrobiales bacterium | reverse complement strand
TCCGGCAGGCCCGATTTGATCTCGGCGACACGCTTGAGATCAAGTTTGAGAGGCAATAGATCAGGATCAGGGAAATAACGATAATCATGCGCCTCTTCCTTGGAGCGCATCGAGCGTGTCTCGCCCTTCTTGGCATCATAAAGCCGGGTTTCCTGATCGATGGAACCTCCATCTTCGAGAATGCCGATCTGCCGCCGCGCTTCATATTCAATGGCCTGGCCCATGAAACGGATGGAATTGACATTCTTGATTTCGCAGCGTGTGCCAAAGGCCTCACCCGGCTTGCGCACCGACACATTCACGTCAGCGCGCATCGAGCCCTGCTCCATGTTGCCATCGCAGGTGCCCAGATAGCGCATGATCTGGCGTAGCTTCGTCACATAGGCTTTTGCCTCATCGGCCGAGCGCATGTCCGGCTTGGAGACAATTTCCATCAGCGCACAACCAGAACGGTTCAAATCCACAAAACTCATGTTGGGATGCTGGTCATGCAGGCTCTTGCCGGCATCCTGCTCCAAATGCAGGCGCTCAACGCCCACATTGATCGACTTGCCCTCGTCGAGATCAACCGTGACAATGCCTTCACCCACGATGGGCTGCTTGTATTGCGAAATCTGATATCCCTGCGGCAGATCAGGATAGAAATAGTTCTTGCGGTCAAAAACCGAGACTTCATTGATCTGCGCCTTGAGGCCAAGCCCGGTGCGCACCGCCTGATCAACACAATATTCATTGATCACTGGCAACATGCCCGGCATTGCGGCATCAACGAATGAGACATGGTCATTGGGAGCACCACCAAACTCTGCGGACGCACCAGAGAACAACTTGGCCTTCGACAAAACCTGTGCGTGCACTTCCAGTCCGATGATCACTTCCCAATCAGCAGTGGCACCTTTGATCCAGTCCTTGCGTTCAGCTATTCTCTTCGCAGATTCCATCATGAAACTCCTCAAACGCCCGATTAGAGCCTCAGACGTGCAAGTTCAAGTTATTGCAGCCATGGCCTGCCTTGGTTTCTTCTTGGCTGGTACCGGCCCCGCCCTTGCCGACGAAAATCCGATGGCCCCCGCCGAACAGGGCAAAATTGCCTGCTTCAAGCCCAAGGTGGAGGCCAAAACTTGCTGGGGCATCTTGAGATACAAGAAGCTGGATGACCTCAAATATGAGGTCTCAGCCCGCGTCCGGTTCCGCA
>JAYTIG010000522.1:0-3451 GCA_043731995.1 Hyphomicrobiales bacterium | reverse complement strand
CCAGTTGAGAGCGGCGCCCTCTGGCATGCGCTTAAGGGCATTGAGCACACGCTCAGTCGCGGGCCGCAAAGGTGTAAGGCTTTTGGCGTGGCCGCTGGCCATGCGGGCGCGGGCCAGTTGCCGTTCGACCTGATCGTGGATGAGGGCGGCATTGTCACGGATCTGGCTGGCTGATTGTTCCTGGCCCTTCGCGCTGAGGTCATGGGCAATCGCATGCAACACGGTAAGGGGCGTCTTCAATCCATGCGCCATGTTGCTGGCGCGCTGGCGGGCACGTTCCAAGGCGTTTTCGCGCGCACGCAGCAGCTGGTTGAGATTGTCAACGAGCGGCTGAACCTCGGTGGGAAATTTGCCGCCAACTTGACTCTTCTGGCCCGCATGAACATCGGCCACTGCCTTTTGCAAATCCTGCAGCGGCTTCAAACCCAACAGGATTTGTACCAGCGAACCGGCCAGAAGGGCCAAAGACAACATGCCGAGCCCCAAGCCCAGATCACGGCGGAAACCGCGCGCGGTTTCGTCTATATCACTGCGTTCAACTGCCATCATCACTTGCAAATGGCGTTCACGTCCTCCGTCCAGCGGCAAGACGATCTCTTTTTGCAGGGCAAAAAGCGGCTCATTTTCCGGTCCAGTGATCAGGGCCACGCGCTTGTTGGGCTTGGAGAGATCTGGCAAATCCACATCAAAGAGCGAGCGTGAACGCAAAGGTTCTTGTCCGTCCTCGTTGATCTGCCAATATAGGCCTCCATAGGGCTTTTCGAAGCGTGGATCGCTGAGGATGGCGCGGGATTTGATCTTGCCCTCTTGGTCAATGCGGATGCCAGAGGCCAGCTGCAAGAAATCATTTTCCAGTTCGCGTGACGCCAAGTGCTCCGCATAGCGCTGGAACATAAAAAAGAAGGCTGTTCCGGCGATCAGAAGCGAAAAGGCAATGCCCAAGGCCGCTGCCAGAAGCAGCCGCAACTTGAGAGAGTGCCTGCTCATTGCTGGGGTGCTGCTATGAAATATCCAAAACCGCGTTTGGTTTTGATGATGTCACCGCCCAGCTTGCGGCGCAAGCGGCTGACAACAGCTTCAATCGCATTGGCATCGCGTTCATGATCGTGGGCGTAGAGAACGTCAGCCAATTCAAGTTGTGTGACCACACGGTTTTTTTGCAGAACCATGAAATTGATCAGCCTGAACTCCAGCGGCGTCAGGGCAACCATGGCACCGTTGACGGTCACGACGCGGCTGCGCAGGTCAATATTCAGACCACCCAAAGTCACGGCGGCTTGCGCAAGGCCGTTGGCTCGGCGCACGAGCGCGCGCAGGCGTGCGATCAGTTCTGCCATTTGGAATGGCTTTGCCAGATAGTCATCTGCGCCATTGTCGATGCCGTCAACACGGTCAGTCCACGAGCCGCGAGCGGAGAGCACAAGAATGGGCGTTTCAATGCCTTCTTGCCGCCAGCGCTTCATGAGGGTGAGTCCGTCGAGCTTGGGCAGGCCCAAATCAAGCACGATGGCAGCATAGTTTTCGGTGGAACCACGAAACCAGGCTTCCTCACCATCGCCAACCACATCGGGCAAAAATCCTGCCGTGCGCAGGGAATCTGCGATACCCCGCGCAATCGCGGGCTCGTCCTCAACGATCAATATGCGCATCTATTTGGCCTTCAGTGTTGCAGCGTCAAGAAACAAGGTACGCAACACAATCACGTTTGCGAGGTAGCGGACCTCATAGACATAACCATCGTTGGCGCTGTGCAGCCTTACATCCAAAACCTGACCAGGATAGTTTTGGTTCAAATAGGTGAGTAGCAGGGGCATCGACGCAGCCTTGCCTGCAGCAATGACGGCCTTGGTTTGTTGGGGGTCAAGCACGGGTAAAGAAACAATATCACCAAAACGCCTACGCGTGCCGTCAGAGGTTTGGCCAGTGGCTCCCATACTGCCGGGGTTGGTGTTGGAAGAACCGCTGACTGAAGAACCATTGCCATCGTCGTTACGGCCATCGCCATCACGCGTTTCGCCTGTGTCGTGAGTTGTGGTGCCAGTGCCGGCACCGTGTTCATCTTCTGCATGCGCCAACTTAACCGCCAACAAAGGCAGAATAAAAGACAGAGCCAGCAATCGCAGATAAGGTGATGAATTCATTTTAAGCATTCTACACAGCCATTGGGCCCTGCATCAACCGGTGGGCACCTGCGGTGAAAGGGCAAATGGGCATCACCGCGGTTCCGGATTGATCCAGGACCCAATCTTCAACTGCTGGAACGGGCCTAACTTCGGGCAAGACAGGCCTTGTTCTTGACGCAACTGACTTCGCCAAATTCAGGATCGGGGTGCTGATTCCGGCGACATGGGAAATCTAAGAGTTCCTACCTGACAGGAGCAACTTTGCCGGTGTCAGTGAAATGTCAGTTTGATGAAAAACGAGCCCGCTTTGGACCTGCGGCCTTGCCTCAAGCCGCGACTTCAATGAGTGGTTTGGGGACAATATCGCTGAGTTTGGTCTGGGCCAAAGCAACACTCATGGCTTTGGAGGCATCAGCCAGCCGCGGCATCAGAGACTTGAAGATGGCGCGGGCCGTTTCGCATTCGGGATTTTCACTGTTGCGGTGAACGCGGAACACCTGTTCGTCCTCGACTGCCTGATAGATTTCGGCGAGGTTGATATCGAGTGCTGGCTTGGCCAACACAAAGCCACCGGCGCGGCCACTGGTGGAATGCACCAGCCCGCCCCCTTCAAGCTGCGACATCAACCGGCGGATCACCACCGGATTTGTGTCAACACTTTTGGCGATCACGGCTGAACACACGGGCCCGTTCTTGCCATAGTGGGCAAGCAGACTCATCACATGAACGGCAACGACAAATCGGCTGGATGACAACATGCCGCATAGATCGGCGCATTTGGCTCCAAAATCAAGGGCCGGAGCTTCATTCCATGGTGTTTAACTTGCCATTAAGCATCTGCCGCCCAAAACAGGCTCATGCTTCTGATCCAGAGACACAGGCTTGAGCTCATTGTTGCGGGCGCGTGCCTTGCTCTTATCGCCTATGTGGCATGGCAAGGTGTCTATGGACCGCGGAGCTTCCATTACCGCGACAGGCTGGCCCGGCAATATGCCCAATTGCAGGCTGACCTTGCTGCAGTTTCTGGCCAGCGCGTGACGCGCGAAGAGCAGGTGCAGCGCCTGCGTCCGGAAACGATTGATGCGGATCTAATTGACGAACTGGCGCGGCGCGATCTCAATATGGCCGGCCCAAGTGACCTCGTGGTGCTTGTCAGGCCCTAATTTCCGAGCCTAATCCTGTAGATAAACCGAAATTCGGTTAAAATACATTTTCCTGAATGCAAACATGCGTTTAGTGTACTAAGGTTTCGCCCAACAAACACATGGCACCAAATTCTGGGAGGGGTTATGGCCGTCAGATCTGCTTACCTTGCACGCAAAGGCGGC
>JAYTIG010000521.1:0-3454 GCA_043731995.1 Hyphomicrobiales bacterium | reverse complement strand
TATGCCGCATGTTTTCTTGGCGCCATGCGCTTTGTGGCGGGCCGCGACAAGTTGACAATGCCTGCCGATGCAACAGTGTCATCCGCAGTCAGCATCGGCGCACGTGATGATGGCGAAGGCTTTGGCCTGGAAGTTGTGTTGAATGTATCAATGCCCGGCTCGGCCAAGGCTGAAGCCGAAGAGCTGGCTAAGCGCGGCCACATTGTCTGCCCCAATTCACATGCCATCAAAGGCAATGTGAAGGTGACCACCAACATCGTCGCATGATAGTTATGGATAAGCGGCAAAGGGAAAGGGCGGGTAGTTAACCCGCCCTTCAAATTTCTACATTGTATCAGTTGCAGCGGCGCACTTGCACCCAGTGGTGGTGGCGGCGCACAGTTTGCCACCAGCAATTGTGGTGGTGGCGGTGCCAGCCATAGCCGTAGCCATACCCGGATCCATAGCCATAGCCATAGCCGGGTCCATAACCGCAGCCATAATAGCCGCAGTGGTGATAGCCTGGGCCGCCCATGCCAAGGCCAAAGAACACTTGCGCATTGGCGGGCGAAGTAGTGGCCCCCAAGCCTAAGGCCAAGGTGGCGGCGGTTAATCCGGAAATCATGATTTTTTTAAACATGGTCAACTCCTCATCCTTATTGGATCAAAGTCAAAGGCATCAGCGATGCAAAGCTTAGCAAAGCCGCCTTCGGCAGACTAGTTGCATAAAGGGCCACTGCATTAACATGCAAGAACCCGATCCATCAGCGGCAAACGCGCCAAACGTGGCGATGGTGGTGGTTCCACACGCAACGGTGCCAGCCGTGATGCCAGCCATGGTGCCAGCCGCCATGATGCCAGGGACGGGCTTCCGCCGACGTGGCAAAAAGCGCCGAACTAGCAGTCAGGATCATGCCAGCAGTGGCGCCTGCCAAAACTAATTTCTTCAACATCAATTTCCTCTCTTTCGGGTTGGTAGAGCCTCCCTCGACCTTAAAGACGCAAGTGCGGCTTTTGTTCCGTTGCTGGCGCAACAATTATTTCGACTTTACTGGTGCCAGCAAGAATTGCTGAGGGTATTGCAGTGGAAAGAGATTCCAGCATGATGGCGCCCGTCGCCCCGGCCGTGCTTATGGAAACCATCGCCGTGGTGCCCATTCACGTGGCCGAGGTGATGCCGGTGCCGCCCATGGCCATGATGGCCCTTGGCTTCTGTTTGGCCAGTTGCAAAAACCATGGCACTTGCCACCACGCAAGCCAGGATCAGTGACTTCATGCTGGAATCCTCCACTGTCGTCCGTCCCGAAAGATAGAGACGCTTGGGACGGAGGATTCCGTTGGCCTTAACCCAGCAGGGTTTTCACAATTCCACCAGCCTTGCCCATGTCCATCTGGCCGGAAAATTTGGCTTTGAGTTCAGCCATCACCTTGCCCATGTCTTTGACCGAGGTGGCACCCACCGCCTTGATCACATCGGCCACAGCGACCTTGGCATCGGCCTCATTCATCTGTTTGGGCATGTAGGATTGGATGATGGCCAGCTCATCTTTTTCATTTTGTGCCAGCTCAGGCCGCCCGCCCTGGTCAAAGGCGGTGATGGAGTCCTGCCGCTGCTTCACCATCTTGGTCAGCACGTCCATGATACCAGCGTCGGTGATCAGCGCCGAGTCGTGCCCCTCGGTGCGGGAATTGATGTCTTTCTCTTTGACTGCCGAGAGCATCAGGCGAATGGTGGCCAGCTTCTTCTTCTCGCCAGCCTTCATGGCCTCTTTCATGTCGGTGGAAAGTTTCTCGCGCAGGCTCATGGGGCTTTATCCTCTGGAAAAAGGCCCAGATAAGCCCAAATGCCCCGCGCTTCAACCTTGACGGGGCAGGGCGGACACCTTATCGCAATCCAAATTCCGGAGACTCATCATGCCTGCCACCAAAGCCCCCAAAAAGGCCAAGCCGAAAGCACGCGCTGCGTTTGGTGATTGGGAACAGGACAAAGTCACCGCCCTGCTGGTTCTGGCCGATGGCACTGTGATTGAAGGCGTGGGCTTCGGGGCAGAAGGCGAGGCCGTGGCCGAAGTCTGCTTCAACACGGCCATGACCGGCTATCAGGAAATCCTCACCGACCCGTCTTATGCGGGCCAGATCGTCACTTTCACATTCCCGCATATCGGCAATGTAGGCACCAATGATGATGACATTGAAACCGTCAACCTCGCGGCCTCAGCGGCGGTGAAGGGATTGATAGTCAAGGCGCCGATCACCGCGCCTGCCAATTATCGCTCTGCCAAACATTTCGACAAATGGTTGAAGGCGCGCGGCATCATCGGCCTGTCTGGTGTGGATACGCGCGCCCTCACCATTTTGATCCGCGACAAGGGCATGCCCAATGGCGTGATCGCCCACAACGCCAAGGGCAATTTTGATGTGAAGAAGCTGCATAAAATGGCAGCGGCGTGGAGCGGGCTTGAAGGCCTTGATCTCGCCAAGGAAGTCTCTCTCACCCAGCGCATGAATTGGGATGAGAAATTATGGGATTGGGAAAAGGGTTATGAGCATGGTGTAGGCAAGTTCAAAGTCGTGGCGGTTGATTACGGTTTGAAGCGCAACATTCTGCGCTGCCTCACCTCGGCGGGCTGCAATGTGACAGTGGTTCCGGCCACCGCCAAAGCCGAAGACATTTTGGCGATGAAGCCAGATGGAATTTTCTTGTCCAACGGCCCTGGCGACCCAGCGGCCACGGGCGAATATGCAGTGCCCGAAATCAAGAAGTTGGTGGATAGCGGCAAGCCGATTTTTGGCATCTGCCTTGGCCACCAAATGTTAGCCATTGCTCTGGGCGCCAAGACCATGAAGATGCACCAAGGCCACCATGGCGCCAATCACCCGGTGAAAGATTTCACCACCAACAAGGTGGAGATCGTCAGCATGAACCACGGCTTTGCGGTGGATCAGAAGAGCCTGCCTGCAGGCGTGGTCGAAACGCATATTTCACTTTTCGACGGCAGCAACTGCGGCATCGCGCTGGAAGGCAGGCCAGTCTTCTCAGTGCAACATCACCCAGAGGCAAGCCCGGGGCCGCAGGATTCGCATTATTTGTTCAAGCGGTTTGTGGAGCTGATGGAGCGGGCGTGAGGTTGAAATATTATTGATGTCAGATTCACCCAAATACGTATTCATCGACGAAAGCGAAGGCAAAATTGGAGACCGAAATTATCATGTTGCGGTTGCATCAGTATTGCAAGCTTCACAGCTAAAACCGTTTCGATCAGAATTGCTCAACACAATTTCCAATATGATAAATCCAGAGGGAACTGTTAATCCGCTGCCAGAACTCCACGGCAGTGATATGGCAGTAGGTTATTCAGATGAGGTAAAGCTCAACTGACCTGCCATTGAAGATTTCCTCCACGTAGATTTAGAGTCCGGCCCTTAAAATGGAGGCGGACGATGAAGAGGAAGCGGTTTACGGAAGAGCAGATCA
>JAYTIG010000520.1:0-3457 GCA_043731995.1 Hyphomicrobiales bacterium | reverse complement strand
CGGGCCGGTCAAATGGATTGCAAGTGACGACAGGCGAGGCTTCTGAAAGGCCATAGCCTTCCACCAGCCGCCCACCTGAAAGCCGTTCAAACTCCTTCTGCACCTCAAGTGGCAATGGCGCGCCACCGGAGACGCAGGCACGGATGGAGCTCAAATCGAACTTGCCGTGGTACTCCGCCATGGCGCGGTTGATCGCGATGTATATTGTGGGAACGCCGGGAAAAAGGGTCGGCCGCTTCTTGGTGATCACTTTGAGAACCTGGCCAACTTCAAACCGCGGCAACAGGATCAATTCTGCCCGCAACGCCACACCCACCAGCATCGCGACCGTCATGCCAAATACATGGAAGAACGGCAGCGCGCAGAGCATCCGGGCATCGGAATGATCATACATGCTGACCCACTGGCGCAGTTGCTCCACATTGGCCGAAACGCTGCCATGGGTGAGAATGGCGCCCTTGGGCACGCCCGTGGTTCCACCCGTGTATTGGAGAACGGCGATTTCAGTTTTCGGATCGATGCCAGCAGGTTTTTCAACCCCACCAAAGCGGATCAGTTTTTCAAAACCGATAATGCGGCTGTCCTGCGGCAGGATTGCCCTGTCGCGCCGCTTGAGCAACTTGAAGAGCACGCTCTTCGTGGTCGGCAAGATGTCGGCCATCCGGCAAACAACAAGTTTTTCGAGGCCGGTCTTGCTCAACAAGTTTGCCACTTTTGAATAGAGCTGGGCCAGATCCATGGTCACCATGATCGAGGTGCCGGAATCCTTGATCTGGTAGGCAAGCTCGCGCTCCACATAGAGCGGATTGTAATTCACTACCGTGCCTCCCGCCTTGAGAATGGCGAAATAGCAAATGACATAATAGGGCGAGTTGGGAAGATGCAGGCCCACCTTGGTGCCGGGCTTCACACCTTGCACGCGGAAGCCGGCGGCAGCACGGTCCACCAGATCTCCAAGTTCGGCATAAGTCCAACTGCGGCCCAAAAAGTCCATGGCCTTCTTGTGGCCAGCACTTTGAACTGCCTCATCCAAGATCTGGTAGATGGGTTTGACCGGAATGACCGGCAAAGTTGCTTTCACGTCTTCCTCCAGTTTCGGCGGCTTGAACATCGCTCTGATTTTTGGAAATTCAACTGTCCTAGCTGATGGCCTTCACCAGTTTCATGGCGATATCCATAGCACCTTGAACCTTGATGCGGCCCAGCGTGTAGCCAAGCAACGGGTCCATATCCCCATTGACAAGCTTCACCAGGTTTTCGCGGCTCACCTTGATCGTGCATTCCGGGTCAATGCTGCCATCCTCAACCAGCTTGGCTTGGCCATTGCGGGCATCAATGGTGTGGCCGCTGCCGTCATTCAGATCAAAGCGCACCACCGCATTCAGCCGCGTGAGCTTCGGCAGTGCCTCAAGAAGAGTGTCAAGCTCAGAATTGTCAGTCATCACGAAATACTCACCATTAAGTTCGATGATTGACGTATACGTAAATCAAGAGCAAATGTGAGTCAAGTCTCGTTGAACTGGCCGGCAATTCACCCTTCTCCCCTTGCGGGAGAAGGTGGCGCGCGCGCAGCGCGTGACGGATGAGGAGTTGCGCCGAACTTGAAAGTTCATCGCGGAGCAACCCCTCACCCACCTTTGCTTCGCAATGGTCCCCCCTCTCCCGCAGGGGGAGAGGGATAGCTGAAGGATGTGGGGCGTAAGGAAAGGAAAAGTCTTGCTTGCGTGCAAAATATTTGGATCTATCGCCCCAAAACCAGCTTGCGGATTTCGGTTTTCAGCAGTTTGCCGGTTGCCGTATGGGGCAGTTGTTCAACCACGAAAAGATCTTCGGGGATGCTCCATTTGGCAATCTTGCCCTCGTAATGCGCCACCATATCTTCTTTGGTGAATGTGGCCCCCGGCCTCAAGACAGCAACCAGAACTGGCCGCTCACTCCATTTTTCGTCTGGCCTGGCCACCACCGCTGCCTCTTTGATTGCGGGATGAGCCTGCGCGATGTTTTCAACCTCGATGGAACTGATCCATTCGCCGCCGGATTTGATCACGTCCTTGGTGCGGTCAACGATCTGCACAAAGCCGTCCCCATCGATCGTCACCACATCGCCGGTGTGGAACCAGCCCTTGCGCGCGAAGGCAGTTTTCTCTTTTGACCTGAAATAGGCCGATGCCACCCAGGGCCCGCGCACGTGAAGTGCGCCAAATTCAACGCCATCGCTTTGCACGGCTTTGCCTTCGCCATTCACCACAAGAAATTCCATGCCATATAGCGGTCGGCCCTGCTTGGACTTCAGCGCCAGCTTTTGGTTTTCGGGCAATTCGGCGTGCTTGCCTTTCAGCGTGGCAGCAAGGCCAACCGGGCTTGTTTCAGTCATGCCCCAGGCGTGAAGCACATCGGCACCACGTGCCGCAAAACGTTGCAGCATGACCGGTGGTGCCGCAGAACCGCCAATCGCCACACGCTTCAATCCGGGCAAGGATTTGCCTTCGGCATCAAGCCAATCCAGCAGGGCCAGCCAAACGGTGGGAACGCCGGCGGTGAAGGAAACTCCCTCGTCGCTCATCAATTGATGCAGGCTCGCGCCATCCAATTTCGGCCCTGGCAAAACTAGCTTGGCGCCCACCATGGGCGCAACATAGGGAAGGCCCCAGGCATTCACATGGAACATGGGCACAATGGGGCAAACCACAGCCGAAGCTGAAACACCAAACACATCCGGCATGGCCACTGTCATGGCATGCAACACCGATGAGCGATGGCTGTAAAGCGCGCCCTTGGGCTCACCCGTGGTACCGGAAGTATAGCACAGGCTGCAAGCCGTGTTCTCATTCAGCTCAGGCCAATTGAATTCATCTTTTTCCCGCTCCAGCAATGTCTCGTAACATTTGAGCTTCGGCAGCTTAGTTGATTTCGGCATATGCGCCGCATCCGTCATCATCACCACGGCTTTGAGCTTCTTCAATTGCGGTGCCAGGCTTTCGAGGATGGGCAGAAAAGTGAGATCAGCAAACAACACCTTGTCGCCTGCATGTTTGATGATGAAAGCAATCTGCTCCTTGAACAGGCGCGGATTGATGGTGTGGCACACAAAGCCAGAGCCGGAGATACCATAGTAAAGCTCAATGTGCCGCCAGGTGTTCCAAGCCAGCGTGGCCACGCGGTCGCCCTTTTTGAGGCCCAGCCGATTCAACGCGTTGGCGAGCTTCTTGCTTCGTTTCCACAATGTTGCATAGTCAGTGCGGTGAACCGGGCCTTCGACCGAGCGTGAGACAACTTCAGTTTCGCCGTGATAGGTGGCCGCATGCCGCAAGATCGAGGTGACCGTGAGCGGCGTATTCATCATCAAGCCGAGCATGGATGGTTTCTCCCTGAACCACTGTTTTTGGGAGCAACCTTAGATCAAGCGGAAACCCTGCGGAATTGATATTTGGCGACTAGGGCCTTCAGCCCTTTTGCG
>JAYTIG010000519.1:0-1204 GCA_043731995.1 Hyphomicrobiales bacterium | reverse complement strand
TCATATTCAGGAACACCCCAATCAGTGTCATGATAGGTCACATATAGCTGTTCAGACCCACACCAGCCGCAGCGGCAAATGCCGTCCTCGTGTTTCATGGCGGTCATGGCAGTTTCACCTCGAATTTCGCCAAGTCAGGCTTCACGACGATGAATGGCAAAGGCACGTCCAGCTCCGCCAACCTGTCGAGCCGTACCAGCGCTAATGCATGCTTGCCGCGCCGCCCGAGAACTTCACCGAGGAGAATATCATCGTTGCGGATTTCATCCGCATACTGATCATTCGCAAACATCAGCGGCAAGATGCGGCTGCGCGCCGTTGCGCGGTGCTGCATGCGCGACACAACTTCTTGGCCGATGTAGCATCCTTTGTTGAAATCAACACCGCTGAACTGGTCAAAATTGGCCTCATGCGGAAACAGTTTGCCGCTGCCAATCTCGGCAGCATCTGCAATGCCCAAGGCAAAGCGCCGCGTCTCATAGGTTTCGCCCGCTGCTCCACTGCCATGTGGCATGATGCGCCTTGCACCCAGGCCGGCATGGCGTGGATCAGCAAAGCCTTCGCCACCCACCACCACTTCAACATCATCCCGCGGCGTGATCATAAATTTCGCCCGCAAGCGATAGAGTTTGAGCCTGGCGATCAGCGCTTCACGCTGCCCTGAATCACAATCGAGGAAAACGCAGGCGCCCGCATGGTGAACGAACAGGTCATGCAAGATCTTTCCTTGCGGCGAGAGCAGCGCGCCATAGGCAATTTCACCTTGATTCAAAGACTCAACATCGCAAGTTAAGATATTGTGCAAGAATGATAAAATGCCTTCTCCTTCCAGCGCAATGACAGCGCGGTTGGAAAGGGCTTCGGCCGAGAATGGTGATGCGGTTGCCATGAGGGAAGCAAAGTTTTACGAGAGTGTTGCGGCAGGCGCAAGGAGAAGCGGGTGGCACAATCGGTTGATCTGATTTTGAAGGGCGGCACCATCGTCAACCAGAATGGCATCGGTGTTGGCGATGTCGGCGTGAAGGGTGGCAAGATTGTTGCCATTGGTGACGTCTCCGGCTTCGCCGCTGTCGAAACACTGGATTGCCGCAATCTGCACATCCTGCCCGGAGTGGTGGATTCACAAGTTCACTTCCGTGAACCCGGTGCCACGCACAAGGAAGACTTGGAGACCGGAAGCCGTGCGGCCGTGGCCGGTGGTGTC
>JAYTIG010000518.1:0-1206 GCA_043731995.1 Hyphomicrobiales bacterium | reverse complement strand
CGCAACTGGCGGATTCACCTTGCACCACTTTGTCAGGCGGCGAAAAAGCGCGGCTATTGTTTTTCCTGGCCACATTCCATGCGCCGCATGTGTTGGTGATGGACGAACCCACCAACCATCTCGACATCGACAGCCGCGAGGCACTGATCCATGCCATCAATGAATATGAGGGCGCAGTGGTGCTGATCAGCCATGACCGTCACATCATCGAGACATGTGCAGACCGCCTGTGGCTGGTGCGCGATGGCACGGTGACGCCTTTTGATGGTGACATGGATGATTACACCAATCTTGTGCTCGGCCGCAGGGTCATTTCCAAAAGAGTTGAAGCACCGAAAAAGGCTGCGCCTTCTCCTGGTGGCAAAAAGCAAACCGCATCCCTGGAAGTGAGAATGGAAAAACAGCGCGAGAAGATTTCCATTCTTGACGCCGCCCTGGCCGATCACACCATCTATGCGCAAGAGCCCAAGAAGGCCGCCGATTTCGCAAGGTTGCGCGGGCAGCTTGTAGAAGAATTGGATGCGTTGGAAAGTCAGTGGCTGGAATTGGAGGGGGCGTGATGGTTGCGGTGCTAGATACTTCTACCCCCGCCCCCTCATCCGCCCTTCGGGCACCTTCTCCCCAAATGGGAGAAGGGCAATTTGTTAATGAACATTCATATCTTTCGCCCTTCTCCCCTCTGGGGAGAAGGTGCCGACAGGCGGATGAGGGGACGCGGCAAGCAGGCGGAGCGCCACCGTGAGCCCACTTATATTCCAGCCCCTCTCCATTCTCGCTCTGCTCGTCTTCCTGATCGCCTATGGGCTGGTGATGCTTGAAGAAGTGATCGAACTGAAGAAATCCAAACCCGTTGTTCTGGCTTCCGGTCTCATCTGGCTGTTGGTGGGTGTTGTTGCCGCCCAGCGCGGCGCCAGCGCCGCAGCATCGGCAGCCGCCGGTGAGTCCATCAAGGACTATGGTGAATTGCTGCTCTTTCTTCTCGTGTCCATCACCTATGTGAATGTGCTGGAAGAGCGGCGCGTGTTTGACGCGCTGCGCGGGCGGCTCGTTGGATATGGGCTCTCTTTCCGCGCCCTCTATTGGATTTTGGGCCTTGGCACATTTGCGCTTTCGGTGGTGCTGGCCAATATGACGACGGCCATGGTGATGGGCGCTGTCGCGCTGGGTCTGGGGCGCGGCAATGCGAAATTTGTCACGCTGGCCTGC
>JAYTIG010000517.1:0-3472 GCA_043731995.1 Hyphomicrobiales bacterium | reverse complement strand
TGAACTCGCGCTTTGGCGAACAACAGCTGGGCGTTGGCCTTGCAGGCAAGGAAGCGATGGTTGAGCTTTATGTTTCGAAGAAGGGAACATTCACGCTTGTCTCTACCGACAAGGAAGGCCTTTCCTGCATCTTTGGCGCGGGCGACAGCTGGGAAAAACTGGATCCAAAAGAAACAGCTTCGGCGATGTGACGCGCCATGCGATTTATTGTCGGCCTGGGTCGTCGGCCATGGCCTTTGCGCGCTCTGTGCCTGAAACATAAAGCGCGCAGGCAATCAGGATGCCGAGACCTGCAAAGGTCCAGAAATCCGGAAAGTCGCCAAAGAAATACCAGCCGGCCAGAACCGCGTTGATCATTTCTGCATAGCCAAAAGGGGCCAGCAGCGAGGCTTCGCAATATTCGAAAGCGCGGATCACAAGATAATTGGCTGAGGTGCCAACGGCTGCAATGCCAAACATCAAGACCCACTGTTGGGCCGTTGGCATTTGCCATTGCCACAACATGATGATGCTGCACACCAGGCCACCCAACATGCTGGTATAGAATGTGTTGGCGAGTGCTGAACTGCCGCCCGCAAGTTTGCGTGAGATCAACAGCACAAAGGCCGATGCAAAACCAGAGCCGAGAGCCAACACAGTTCCGGGGTTGAAGGCAACGAGACCGGGACGGATGATGACCAATACGCCGGCAAAGCCGATCACCACCGCCAGCCAGCGGCGCGCGCCTACTACTTCTTTCAGCAATAGCGGGGCCAGCGCGGTGATCACAATGGGCTGAACGAAATAGATCGACAGTGTTTCAGCAATGCCTTGAAACTTCATGGCAGTGAAGAAAAAGAAAGTGGTGAGCACAATCAGCCCGCCGCGCGCAGCATTAAGGTTCACTTCGCGCGGACGCAGCGCCGCGTTGCCCTCAAAGAAAATGAGCAAGGGCAGCGTCATCAATGCGCCGAGGAAGAGGCGCGCCCAGACGGCCTCCATCACCGGCAGGCCTTGTTGGCCCAACGTCTTGGCCATCACGTCCAGAAATGGAAAAACGAGCATGGCAAGAAGCATCAGGCCGATGCCGATTAGTGGCTTGTTATGGGCTGAGGTCATGCTTTCAGGCGCGCATTGCTTGGATCATAGATAGGCTCCGCGATGATGCGGGCCTTGCGCTTTTCCGTGGAAACCATGATGTCAAATTCGGTGCCAATGCCAGTGAAGGCCGGGAGCACATAGGCAAAAGCGAGCGACTTGTTCACGGCAAAACCAAATCCGCCGGAGGTGGTCAGGCCCACCAGTTTGTCACCATGATAAACAGGCTCATTGCCCACGCAATCCGAATCCGTGTTGTCCACTTCCATGTAGACCAGTTGCATGCGAGGGCCGCGCTGCTTTTTTGCAAGGCTGGCTTGCTTTCCGATGAAATCTTCTTTCTCCAAGCGGATGAAGCGGGGCATCGAAGCTTCGAACATGTCGATTTCGGCCGTGAGCTCGCTGCCCCAGCCGCGATAGGCCTTTTCCATGCGCAGCGAATTCATTGCATAGGTGCCGAAGAGGACGATACCGTGGGCTTTGCCGGCGGCCATGAGCGCATCAAAGACTTTCGGCGCGTCACCCATGGGCACATGGATCTCCCAACCCAATTCGCCAACGTAGTTCACGCGGAGCAGACGCACGTTGGTTACGCCAGCAACTGCTGAGGTTTGCGCGGTGAGCCAGGGCAGGGAAAGATCAGCCTTGGTGCATTGTGCCAACACATTGCGCGCGCGTGGGCCAGCGAGAACCAGCACGGCGTAATCATCTGTCACATCGGTGACGGTAACATTTTCACCTGCACGCAAACGCCAAGACAGCTGGTCGAAATCATAATTCTGCGCCGCGGCGGCGGAGAGCGCATAGAAATGATCTTCAGCCAGCCGCGTGATCGTCATTTCACTTTCGATGAAACCATTTTCATTGAGAAGATGGGTGAGGGTGATGCCGCCATCTTTCGCGGGCAGTTTATTGGCCACAATGCGATTGAGGAAGGCAAAGGCGTCTTTGCCCTTTACCTCAAATTTGGCGAAGGTGGAGAGGTCCATCAACCCGACGCGCTCACGCACGGCGAGGGCCTCGGCCTTGACGGTTTCAAACACATTGTTGCGGCGGAAGGAGTAATTCTCCGGCGCGCCGAAATAGCGGGCGCGCTCCCAACCGAAGATTTGCGCAAATTGTGCGCCCTTCTTGGCAAGCCGGTCATAGAGTGATGACTTGCGCAAGCCCCGGCCCACTTCATGCTGCTCGGCAGGTTTGTAGCAGTAATACATGTGGTGATAATCAGCGACCGAAACTTCCGCCGTGTAATCCTTCGTGGCCCATTTGCCGAAACGGCGCGGATCAAATTCGCGCATGTTGATTTCGGCCTGACCATGCACCATCCATTGCGCCAGATATTTGCCGGCACCGCCGCCCTGGCAAATGCCGATGGATGCGCCACAATGCATCCAATAATTCTTTGGCCCATGCGCGGGGCCGGAGAGATAAACACCATCCGGCGTGTGGGTAATGGCGCCGGAGATCACCGACTTGATGCCCGCCTTGCCGAAGAGGGGCAGACGTTCGGTGGCTTTTTCCAGCCAGGGCATGATGCGGTCAAGTTCGTTGACTTCAAGTTCGCTTTCATAATCCCAGCGCGGCGGCTGGCCATCCCAACAGGTGTGGGCCGTGGCGGTTTCATAGGGGCCGACGAGGACACCATTGGTTTCCTCACGCAGATAGGCGTGGGAATAGGGGTCGCGCACCACAGGCAATTCCTGTTTGAGGTCGATCAATTCCCGCAGTGGCTCGGTGATAATATACTGGTGCAACATATTGGCGATGGGCACGTTGTGGCCTGTCCAACGGCCTACCACATCGCAATAACTGCCAGCGCTGTTGACCACATGTTCGCAATCAATGGTGCCTTGCTCGGTGAACACACGCCACTCATCGTTCGGCAAGAGCTTCACATCCATCACCCGGTTGCGGCGATAGATTTCAGCGCCCAGCTTGCGCGCGCCCGTGGCCATGGCGTTGGTGATGTCCGCCGGTGCCACATGGCCATCCGTCACCGTGCGGAAGGCGGCCTTGATGCCGAAGGTTTCCAAGTAGGGGTGATATTGCTTGATCTCGGACGGGCCGATGATCTCGCCTTCATAGCCAGCGAGTTTCGAAATGCCGTAAACATATTTGAGCCAGTTCACTTCTTCATCGGTGGTGGCAAGTCGCAAGCCGCCGCAGCCGTGCCAGCTTACCGCCTGGCCTGTGAGCTTTTCCAACTGCGGATAAAGCTGGGTGCCATATAGATGCACCTTCGTCATGTTCAGGCTGCCGTTGAAATGCGGGCACTGCCCCGCGGCATGCCAAGTGGATCCGGAAGTGAGTTCGCCCTTTTCGATGAGAGCGATATCACTCCAGCCTTCCAGCGCCAGATGATAGAGCAGGCCCACGCCCATCACCCCGCCACCGA
>JAYTIG010000516.1:0-1208 GCA_043731995.1 Hyphomicrobiales bacterium | reverse complement strand
GCTGCGCTTTGCCGATGAGCCGGGAACGGGTGGCCTGAAGCCCTATGTCCTGATCCGCCGCAATCTTGAAGCGCTGGTGTCGCGCGCATTGTTTTATGATCTCGTGGCGCTGGGCGACATTGAGGGTGAATGGTTTGGCGTGTGGTCTTCGGGACAATTTTATCCGATGAAAAAGGCGGCGGATGTTCAGTTTTGAGGATTTCCGCGCGCGGGCGCAGAGCCACTTGCTGAAAGAGCCCGCGCAAAGCTGGGATCGCAGTGACGACGATATGAATGCGAAGGCGCGCATGATCCCGCAAGGCGTTCCGCCCACGCTTGCCGCTGTTCTGATACCCATCGTGAAGCGCGCGGAGCCCATGGTTTTGCTCACGCAGCGCCATTCCGGCCTTGCAAAGCATGCTGGCCAAATTGCCTTTCCGGGTGGGCGCGTGGATGCGGGCGAAACTGCGCTGCAAGCCGCCTTGCGCGAGGCAGATGAAGAAGTGGGCCTGGCGCGGCGCTTTGTTGAACCCAAGGGATTTCTCGGCAACTATCTCACGGTGACCAATTATCTGATCATGCCTGTGGTGGCCGAGGTAGCTCCCGATTTTGAGCTGTCACTTCAGGCTGATGAGGTTGATGAGGCTTTCGAGGTGCCGCTATCCTTCCTGATGGATGCGGCCAACTGCCAGCGCCATACGCGCGAGTGGCAGGGCCTCACACGGCATTACTATGTCTATCAATTTGGGCCACGGCATATTTGGGGCGCCACGGCGGGCGTGATAAGGAATTTGCATGACACGCTCTACCGCTAAGTTGCCGAGCCTTGCGCGCGCCCAATGGCTGAATGAGCCAAGGTTGCAGGCTGTGCTGGCTGTGCTGAACACGGGTGGCGAAACCCGCGTGGCGGGTGGGGCGGTTCGCAATGCGCTGATGGGTTTGCCGATCAGAGATGTTGATCTGGCAACATCGCTTGAGCCGCGTGACGTGATTCAGTTGGCCAAGGGGGCGGGCTTTGGCGTTCACCCAACGGGCATTGAGCATGGCACGGTGACGGTGGTGAACCGGGCCGCAGCATTTGAAGTGACCACACTGCGCCACGATGTGGAAACGGATGGGCGGCGCGCGGTGGTGGCTTTCACCAAGGATTTTGCCGACGACGCAGCCCGGCGGGATTTCACCATGAATGCGCTTTATTGTTCGCGCAAAGGTGAAATCTATGATTATAC
>JAYTIG010000515.1:0-3482 GCA_043731995.1 Hyphomicrobiales bacterium | reverse complement strand
TGCCTGTGTTGCCGCTGCGCGACATTGTGGTGTTTCCGCACATGGTGGTGCCACTGTTTGTGGGCCGCGAAAAATCCATCAAGGCGCTGGAAGAAGTGATGCGTGAAGACAAGCGCATTCTGCTTGTGGCCCAGCGCAACGCCGGCGATGACGAACCTACAGCCGAGACGATTTACGACGTGGGCACACTGGCCCAGGTTCTTCAACTTTTGAAGCTTCCCGATGGCACAGTGAAGGTTCTGGTTGAGGGCACCGAGCGGGCCAAGGTTGAACACTTCACCGCGCGGCCGGAATTCTATGAAGCTGAAATTTCATTGTTGCCTTCGATTGTGCCGCAGGGCCCAGAGGCAGACGCGCTGGCGCGCACGGCGGTGACGCAATTTGAATCCTATGTGAAGCTCAACAAGAAGGTTCCACAGGAAGTGCTGGCCACCATTGGCCAGATTGCGGATCAATCGAAATTGGCCGACACCATTGCGGCACATCTGGCCATCAAAATTCCTGAAAAGCAGGACTTGTTGCAGACCCAGTCCGTCGAAGAGCGCTTTGAAAAGTGTTTCGCTTTGATGGAAGGCGAAATCTCTGTCCTGCAAGTTGAAAAGCGCATCCGTGGCCGCGTGAAGCGCCAGATGGAAAAGACACAGCGCGAGTATTATCTGAATGAGCAGATGAAGGCCATTCAGAAGGAACTCGGCGATGGCGAAGGCGGCGAGAAAAACGAGATTGAAGAACTCGAAAAGCGCATAGCCGACACCAAATTTTCCAAGGAAGCGCGCGAACGTGCTGATGCAGAAATCAAGAAACTGAAGCAGATGTCGCCGATGTCTGCTGAGGCCACGGTTGTACGCAATTATCTCGATTGGCTGCTCAACATTCCATGGAACCAGAATTCCAAGGTGAAGTCTGACCTCGAATTTGCGCAAGGTGTTCTCGACAATGATCACTTCGGCCTCGAGAAGGTGAAGGAGCGCATTGTTGAATATCTCGCTGTGCAAACCCGCACAAAGAAGCTGCGTGGCCCCATCCTGTGCCTTGTCGGCCCGCCTGGTGTTGGCAAAACCTCACTGGCGCGGAGCATCGCCAAGGCCACGGGCCGCGAATTCGTTCGCATGTCCTTGGGCGGCGTTCGCGATGAGTCTGAAATCCGCGGGCATCGCCGCACTTATATCGGCTCCATGCCTGGCAAGATCATCCAGTCGATGAAGAAGGCCAAGAAATCCAATCCGCTTTTCCTGCTCGATGAAGTCGACAAGATGGGCATGGATTTCCGCGGCGACCCTTCAGCTGCCTTGCTTGAAGTGTTGGATCCGGAACAGAACTCGACTTTCATGGATCACTATCTTGAGGTGGAATATGATCTCTCGAATGTGATGTTCGTGACCACGTCGAACACGCTGAATATCCCGCCAGCATTGCTTGACCGCATGGAGATCATCCGTCTTGCGGGTTACACCGAAGAGGAAAAGGCTGAAATTGCCAAGCGCCATCTTGTGCCCAAGGCCACGGAAAACCATGGGTTGGACAAGAAGGAGTTTGAAATTACCGCTGATGCCTTGAAGGTGGTGATCGAGAACTACACGCGCGAAGCCGGTGTTCGCAGTTTGGAACGCGAGATCAATTCGCTGGCCCGCAAGGCCACGAAGGATCTGATGACCTCAAAGTCCAAGAAGAAGATCAAGGTGGATGCCGAGTTGGCCAAGAAGTATCTAGGCGTGCCGAGATACAAGCATGACGTTGCCGAAGGCGAGGATCAGGTTGGTGTTGTGACCGGCTTGGCCTGGACAGAAGTGGGCGGCGAGTTGCTGACCATCGAAGCCTTGATGATGCCTGGCAAGGGCCGCATGACGGTGACGGGCAATCTCAAGGACGTGATGAAGGAGTCTATCTCAGCCGCCTCATCCTATGTGCGCAGCCGCGCGCCTGCCATTGGCGTGAAGCCGCCAGTGTTCGACAAGCGCGACATTCACGTGCACGTTCCCGAAGGGGCAACCCCGAAAGATGGCCCATCGGCTGGTATTGCTATGGCGACGGCGATTGTCTCCGTGTTGTCTGGCATTCCAGTGCGCAAGGATGTGGCGATGACGGGCGAAATCACCCTGCGTGGCCGTGTGCTGCCGATTGGTGGCTTGAAGGAAAAGCTGCTTGCCGCGCTGCGCGGTGGCATCAAGACGGTGATGATCCCCGAGGAGAATGTGAAAGACCTCGCGGATGTGCCCGACAGCGTGAAGAACGGCATGAAGATCATTCCTGTGTCGCGTGTTGATGACGTGTTGAAACATGCGCTCACCCGGCAGCCAGAACCCATCATCTGGGATGAGGTGGCCGAGGAAGCTGCTGCTGCGGCGCGCGCCGCCAAGCAAGGCGGAGAAGAAGCCGCCACAGCGCATTGATTGATCTGTAGGCCGACGAAATTGCAATCCCCGCGTGCTCGACACGCGGGGTTTTTTTGTGCCAGCCGTCAAACAAAAAACCCCGGTGTTGCCACCGGGGTTTTTGCGTTCGGGGTGCCGTCCCGAGCTGTCTTCACTTGTGGCGTATTCTGATCACAAAAGTCTGCAACTTTTGCGGAACGCGCCTTAGCAGCTGTAGTACATGTCGTATTCCACCGGATGAGGGGTCATGCGGTAGCGGTCTTGTTCTTCCTGCTTCAGCTCGAGATAGCTTTCGATCTGGTCCTTGGAGAACACGCCGCCCTTGAGCAGGAATTCATGGTCAGCCTGCAGGCTGTCGATGGCTTCCTGCAAGCTGCCGCAGACAGTTGGAACCTTTGCGAGTTCTGCCGGTGGCAGATCATAGAGGTTCTTGTCCATGGCAGCACCGGGGTGGATCTTGCTCACGATGCCATCAAGGCCGGCCATGATGATCGACGAGAAGCAAAGATAGGGGTTTGCCGTCGGATCGGGGAAGCGGACTTCCACCCGCTTGGCCTTGGGGTTTGAGGTGAAGGGAATGCGGCAAGAGGCCGAGCGGTTGCGGCTGGAATAGGCCAGCAGCACCGGGGCTTCATAACCCGGCACGAGGCGCTTGTAGCTGTTCGTGGAAGGGTTGGTGAAGGCATTCAGCGCCTTGGCATGCTTGATCACGCCGCCGATGAAATAGAGGCAGGTTTCAGACAGGTCAGCATATTCTTTGCCGGCCATTTGGGGCTTGCCGTCTTTCCAGATCGAGAAATGGCAGTGCATGCCTGAGCCGTTGTCGCCAAATACGGGCTTGGGCATGAAGGTTGCGGTTTTGCCATAGGCGTTGGCCACGTTGTGGATCACATACTTGTAAATCTGCATATGATCGGCAGCCATGGTGAGTGGCTGGAATTTGGTACCAAGCTCATGCTGCGAAGAGGCCACTTCATGGTGGTGCTTTTCAACGGAAAGACCCATTTCGCCCATCACCGAAAGCATCTCGCCACGCATATCTTGGGCAGAGTCCATTGGGTTCATCGGGAAATAGCCGCCCTTGGTGCGCATGCGGTGGCCCATATTGCC
>JAYTIG010000514.1:0-3483 GCA_043731995.1 Hyphomicrobiales bacterium | reverse complement strand
GCCGGCACTGTGCCCAAGGCAAGTGTCGATGCCTTGCAAACCAAAGTTGATGTTCTGAACAATCAAGCGACAGCACTCCAAGCCGACAAATCAGTGGTGGTGCAGCAGGGAGCGGAAGGGAAGGTCCTCGCGCCAGCTTCGGGCAGGATCTTGACCGTTCCCGTCACCAAGGGCTCGGTCGTGATGCCCGGTGAGGCCATCGCCCGTATCGCGGTCGGTGGCTATTTTCTGCGCATCTCCCTACCCGAGCGCCACGCTGCTCACATCAGGGAAGGTGATGAGGTTCTGGTTGGAGGCCGGGGGTTGGAAGGCGGTCGGTCGTCATTCCAGGCAGCACGCAAGGGTGAGCTTGTGAAGGTCTATCCGGAAATCCAGGATGGGCTTGTGCTGGCAGACGTTGATGTTGACGGACTTGGTGATTTCTTTGTGGGTGAACGGACGCTCGTTTGGATCCCTGTCGACAAGCGCAACGTGATTGCGGTTCCGCCCTCAGCCATCACCACGCGCTTTGGTATTGATTACGCGCAAGTTTTGGGTTCGTCAGGTCCTATGGATGTGGCGGTGATCACTGGTGAAATTTTTGCCACGCCAGAGGGGGACCGGCTTGAGGTTCTGTCCGGCCTCGTCGATGGCGACACGGTGACGACGCCATGAAGCTCGGGATTGCGGGATACCTGACGCGGAGCTTCATTGTTTCGCCCCTGACACCGCTGTTCTTGCTGGCGGCCTTCATGGTTGGGCTTGTTGCTCTTGTGACATTGCCGCGCGAGGAGGAACCGCAGATTTCCGTGCCCATGGTCGACATTCATGTTCGCGCCGATGGTTTGAAGGCCGAGGATGCGGTGAAACTCGTCACTGAACCCTTGGAAACCATCATCAAGAGCATTGACGGGGTTGAGCACGTCTATTCGCAAACCAGGGATGATGGTGCCATGGTGACCGCGAGGTTTTATGTCGGCACCAGTTCAGATGCGGCAATCTTGCGCGTTCATGAGAAAATCCGCGCCAATATGGACAAGATTCCGGTTGGCATTCCCGAACCCCTGATCGTTGGCCGTGGCATTGATGATGTGGCGATTGCGGTCATCACACTGGCCCCAAAACCAGAAGTAGCCAGCCATTGGACCTCAAATGACGTCACCCGTGTTGCGCGGGAATTGCAGGTGGAACTCACTAAGCTTGAGGATGTGGGTCTCACATACATTATAGGCAGCCAACCTGAAGAGATTGCCATCGAGCCCGATCCGGAAAAGCTCGCGCTCTATGGAATTACTATGCAACAGCTTTCAGCAAAAGTTGGCGGCGCTAACCAGTCCTTCGAAGCCGGACAAGTGCGAGAAGACGGAAAGCAGATTTCGCTGATTGCAGGTCAGACCCTGCAAACTCCCACCGAGATCGGTAGCATTCTCATCACGGCGCGTGATGGCAGGCCCGTCTACGTCCGCGATGTGGCGACAGTCCTACTGGCAGCAGACAGCAAGGAATGGCGCGTCACAGATGTCAGCAAGAAGGATGGCAAGCTCGCCCGGGTGCCAGCAGTTTCGCTTGCAATTGCACAGCGCTCGGGCACCAATGCCGTCGTCATATCGGAACGCGTCATTACCCGTCTGGAACAGCTGAAGGGCGAGATCATTCCGCAGGACATCAATGTTCAGGTGACACGAAACTATGGTGAGACCGCCAATGAAAAGGCCAATGAATTGCTATTCCATTTGGGGCTGGCAACTTTGTCCATCGTATTGTTGGTGGCCTTTTCCATCGGCATTCGTGAAGCCTTGGTGGTGGCCGTGGTCATCCCCACAACTATTCTTCTCACACTCTTTGCGGCACGCGTCATGGGTTATACGCTCAACCGCGTCAGCCTGTTTGCGCTGATCTTTTCGATCGGCATTCTTGTTGATGACGCCATTGTGGCGATTGAAAACATGGCCCGGCATTGGGCGATGAATGATGACCGATCGCGCCGTCAGGCTGCCATTGATGCCGTATCAGAAGTGGGCAACCCCACCATTGTAGCGACCCTCACTGTGGTGGCGGCTTTGCTGCCCATGCTGTTCGTGTCCGGCTTGATGGGCCCCTATATGAGCCCTATTCCAGCCAATGCTTCGGCGGCGATGATCTTCTCCTTCTTTGTGGCCGTTATCGTGACCCCTTGGCTGATGCTCAAATTCGGCAAGAAGAGCGGCGGCCACCATAACGCCTCGAGCCATGGCGGCGCATTGGGCCGGGTCTATTTGGCTGTGGCGCGGCCCATCCTTAAATCTCGGGCGCGGTCGTGGATATTTCTGCTGTCGGTGGGCGTCGTGACTTTGGGATCCCTGGTTCTATTTTACAGCAAGGATGTGACGGTGAAGCTTCTGCCCTTCGACAACAAGTCTGACTTGCAGATCGTCGTTAATCTTTCCGAAGGTTCATCACTGGAAGCCACAGACCGTGTACTGCAACAGGCGGCTGATCGCGCCGCAACCATCCCCGAAGTTGTTTCACTACAGACCTATGCTGGCACTGCTGCGCCCTTCAATTTCAACGGTCTGGTGCGGCACTATTATGTGAGACAGTCACCAGAATTGGGTGATGTGCAAGTGACACTTTCAAACAAGACCATGCGCTCACGCACTAGCCACTCGATCGCCCTTGAACTCCGCAATAGGCTGGCGGACATGGATATGCCAACAGGCACCGTGATCAAGACGGTGGAGCCGCCGCCTGGGCCTCCAGTTCTCTCCACACTCTTGGCTGAAATCTATGGCCCCACGCCAGAAGCGAGACGGCTGACTGCCAGCAAGGTGAAAGAAGCTTTTGCCAAAGTTCCCTTTGTCGTAGACATTGACGACAGTTTCGGTGTCCAGGCTCCTCGCGTTCGCGTGGCCATTAATCAGGACAATCTAGAATACCAGAAGGTTGAGGAGCGTGACGTCTATGACACGCTTAAGAGCTTCTATTCGCGAAACATCGTTGGCTATTCCCATCGGGGCGGGGGACGCCAGCCTATTCCGATCACGCTTGGCTTGGCAAAATCCAACAATGTTATGGATGAGAAGGCGCTTTCAACGCCGGTGCCTGCTAATGCCTTACCGGGTGGGCGTGGAGTGGTTGAACTAGGAGATGTGGTGACTTTGCACAACGATATGTCATCATTTCCAATCTTCCGTCACAATGGCCGTGCTGTAGAAATGATTACGGCAGAACTGGCCGGAGCTTATGAGGCACCAATCTATGGCATGATCGAAGTTGGCCGTGCGCTCGATCAAGTGGATTGGACCGGGCTCCAGCGGCCCACGATCGCGCTTCATGGTCAGCCGCAAGACGAGTCAAAGCCCGTTCTCCTTTGGGATGGTGAATGGGAAGTGACATGGGTGACCTTTCGCGACATGGGAGCGGCCTTTATGGTGGCTCTGTTGGGAATCTATATTCTTGTAGTCGCGCAGTTCGGCTCGTTCAAAGTGCCGCTGGTCATTTTGACACCGATCCCCCTCACCTTAA
>JAYTIG010000513.1:0-1212 GCA_043731995.1 Hyphomicrobiales bacterium | reverse complement strand
ATCGGCGCCGAACCAGGTGGCCTCTTTGCTGGCGATAAACCGGTCTTCAAGAAATGATTCAAGCTGCTGGCGCAAAGCATTGAGATTGCAAACAAAGGTGACGAGCTTTTCATCCTTCTTCGCCCAGTTCAACCAGGTGATTTCATTGTCCTGGGAATAGCCATTGTTGTTGCCATTCTGGGTGCGTCCAAATTCATCGCCCGCAGTCAGCATCAGCGTGCCGCGCGAGAGGAAGAGTGTGGCCAGTAGGGCGCGCGCGTTGCCACTTGGCCACGTCACTTCATTGCCATTGCCATCACGATCATTTTCGCCATTGATGTGATTTTGCTTTTCGGCATAACGGGTGAGATCGCGCAGGGTGAAGCCATCATGGGCGGCGATGAAGTTCACACTGGCCGAGGGCTTGCGGCCCACGAATATGTCCGATGACCCGCACAGGCGCGTGGCCAGATTGTTGGCAGACCAATAGTCACCACGCCAGAAGCGGCGCACGCCATCGCGGTATTGATCGTTCCACTCCAGCCAGTCGGCGGGAAAGTTTCCAAGGCGGTATCCGCCCGGCCCCACATCCCATGGCTCAGCAATCAGGATGCGATTGCCCACTACGGGATCGTCGGTGATTGCCTTGATCAAAGGTGCATCGGTGTGGAAGCCATCTTCCATGCGGCCCAGCGCCGTGGCCAGATCAAAGCGGAAGCCATCGACACCGGCCTTCAGAACCGCATGGCGAAGCGAGGCCAGCACCATTTGCATAACAGCCGAATTGTTCAGGGCCAATGTGTTGCCGGTTCCGGTATCATTGTGCAGCTCGCCATCGGTTTGCGCATAGTAGGTGGCATTGTCGAGGCCTCGGAATGACAGCGTCGGGCCAAACTGGTCACTCTCGCCGGAATGGTTGAACACCACATCCAGAACCACCTGCATGCCATGCTGGTGCAAAACGGCAACTGTGTCGCGCAGTTCAGCCCATCCGCCGGGACAGATGCGAGGATCAAGTGCCATGAATTGCACGCTATTGTAGCCCCAGGCATTGGTAAGCCCCAAGGGTTGCAAATGCCGCTCATCAATCCAGGCATGGATGGGCATGAGTTCTATTGTATCTACACCGATCTTCTTGAAATGGGCGATGATGGCAGGTTGAGCAATGGCGGCCACTGTGCCACGCACGGCCTCTGGCACATCTGGGTGAAGCCTGGTGAAACTTTTCACGCC
>JAYTIG010000512.1:0-9099 GCA_043731995.1 Hyphomicrobiales bacterium | reverse complement strand
GCCTGGTGGAAGTGTCACGCACAGGCGTTGCCGCCATTCTGCGTGGAAGCGGAGCGATGAGGGAATAGCCCTCACCGCCCTAAGCTGTCAGGCCATCTTGTTTTCAGTTTTCGTTGCAAACAGCCATAACATCATGGCCGTGGCGATGATGGTGAGCACTGATCCCACTTGCAGAAGCGGGGTTTCGGTGCCGTCATTATCCACGATGATCTTGCCAATGATCAATAGTGCGATGCCAATCTCATAGGCTGCGAATTGCCAGATCGCCGCTTTGGATTTGGCCATGCTGGGAAAGGCCCAAAAGAGCATGCCGAAAAGCACTGAAGTGACGAATCCAAGCAGATTGATATGGGCATGAGAATTGGCAAAATTGTTGTGGTGCGAAGCGCCCAGCCATGCACCATAGATCATTCCAAAGATGACCCAGCACAAGCCGATGAGAATGTAATTGCGATCCAGCCGTTGCATTGTTTCCTCCAAGCAAAAGCCCCCAGCGGAACATTCGTACAGTGAATAATGGAATCAGCCAATCGCATTCAGCGTCGTTTGCCGAAGGCACCGCCCCCGGAAGGGGCCTGGCCGAATGAGGCCCGCGCCACGGCGGCAACGGCAGGGGCTGCCTTGAGTGCCTGTTCGGCCGCATATTTGCGGGCATATTCTTCAAGATAGTCGTCATCCACTTTGGCGAGCACGCCGGAACGCGAGCGCATTTCACCAATTTCAGAATCCACAGAACCGCCGCCACCAGCGGGGCCATAGTCATTGTCACCCTGCGTGCCTGAAAGGAAACCAAGTTCTATGATCTGCCAGAGTGCGCCGATCAGCGGAATGAAGCCGAACAACAACCACCAACCGGACTTGTTGCGGTCATGATAGCGGCGGATGTTTGAAACCAAGCCAAGCCAGGCGATAAAGGCAAGAACCGGCAACAGTGCAGGCGATGCCAAGGCACCATCTTTCAAAGCATCGCTTCCTTTGTTCCCGAGACTGGCCAAGCCGTCCGGCAGCAGGAAGGGAGCTGACAGCAGAAACACCGCAATTTGGACGATGCCTGTCATCCACCATTGCAATCGCCCATTGCGCCCGTTGATCCAAAGGAATCGACCCAGCATGTGATATTTCTCCAAACGAATGGCTCAAAAGCCTAAGGTGCACGGCCTAAACTTCTGTTAAGAGCGTGGCTCAAAGCAGATCTATGGCGAATCGCGGCGGTTTCATAAAACAGACCGCAACAGAGGGCAGGGGCTTTGCCGCCCCGATAATTAATTATATGAGCAAAATCAAATACAAACGTATTCTCCTTAAGATCTCGGGCGAAGTTCTGATGGGCGCGCAAGGCTTCGGGATTGACCTTGCCACTGTAGGCCGTGTGGCAGATGAAATTCTAGCCATCCGAAAAGCAGGCGCTGAAGTGGCCCTGGTGATCGGTGGCGGCAATATATTCCGCGGGCTTGCCGGAGCCGCCAAAGGCATGGACCGTGTGTCGGCCGATCACATGGGCATCATGGCAACCGTGATGAATGCGCTGGCCATGCAAGGGGTTCTGCAAAGCAAGGGCATTGAAGCGCGCATGATGTCTGCCATCGCCATGCCAACGGTGTGTGAGACCTATTCGCCACGCCAGGGCATCTATCATTTGCAGCAAGGCCGGGTGGTGATTTGCGCAGCTGGCACCGGCCTGCCGTTTTTCACCACCGATACGGGTGCCGCATTGCGTGCAGCAGAGCTGCAGTGCAACGCCCTGTTCAAGGGCACCTCGGTAGACGGCGTTTATTCAGCTGACCCGAAGAAAGACCCCAGGGCCAAGCGATTCGAGAAAATCGGCTTTGCAGATATTCTGAAGAACGATCTGCGGATCATGGACCCGGCCGCCATCACCCTTGCGCGGGATAACGACATTCCAGTAGTAGTCTTCTCAATCCGCGAGGCAGGCAATGTCGCCAAGGTTTTGGCGGGCCAGGGCCTGTTTACAATTGTTGAGAAGGAATAATCATGGCTGCACCTGCCCCCTTTAACGCTGTAGACTTGAAGCGCCGCATGACGGGCGCTGTGGATGCCCTCAAGCATGATTTCGGAGGTCTGCGCACGGGCCGTGCCTCAACCTCGCTGCTTGATCCGATCATGGTGGATGCCTACGGCGCCAAAACACCAATTGCACAAGTGGGTTCGGTTGCCGTGCCGGAGCCGCGGCTGCTGCAAATCACCGTGTGGGACAGGGGCCTTGTGGTCGCGGTTGAAAAGGCCATCCAGCAATCCAACCTCGGCCTCAATCCGCAAACCGAAGGCAATGTCATCCGCCTGCGCATGCCCGACCTGACGCAGGATCGCCGCAAGGAATTGGTGAAAGTTGCCCATTCCTACGCCGAAAAGGCCCGCGTGGCCGCTCGCAACGTGCGCCGCGATGGCATGGACCAGCTCAAGGCGTTGGAAAAAGCCTCCGCAATGGGCGAAGACGAAGCCAAAACCAAATCAGACGAAGTGCAAAAGATGACTGACGCAATCATGAAGGACATCGACGCCGCACTGAAACACAAAGAAGCCGAAATCATGCAGGTATGATGCCGCACATGACCGGCCAAACCACAGTCAGGATTCCACGTCACGTTGCCCTCATTATGGATGGCAACGGCCGCTGGGCCGAGGCGCGTGGTCTGCCGCGTTCAGCAGGCCACAAGGCCGGCATTGACGCACTGCGCCGAGCGTTGCGGGCCGCAGCGGATTTCGGCATTGAATATCTTTCGATCTATTCTTTCAGCACGGAAAATTGGAAGCGGCCAAAAACCGAAGTGACGTTCCTGCTCGGTCTGCTGCGCCGTTTCATCACGCAAGATGTAGCCGAACTTCACGCCGCAGGCGTGCGCATCAAGGTGATCGGCGCGCGCGAAGGTTTGGAGCCCAGCCTGGTGCGCATGTTGGAGGAGGCCGAGACACTCACGGCTGGCAACAGCAAACTCAATCTCATTGTCGCCTTTAATTACGGCGCAAGGCAAGAATTGGCGCGTGCGGCGAGGCGGCTTGCGCAAAGGGTGGAGCAGGGCACGCTTTCACCGTTACTCATCGATGATGCCGCCATGGAAGCAGCACTCGATACAGCGGGCATGCCAGATGTGGATCTTCTGATCCGCACCGGCGGCGAAGAGCGCATTTCGAATTTCCTGCTGTGGCAAAGTGCCTATGCCGAATTTGTGTTTTTGCAGGAGTTCTGGCCAGATTTTGACGCCGCACTCTTTGCGCGCGCATTGGATGAATTCAGCGCACGAGACAGGCGCTTTGGCGGCTTGAAAGCCCGTTCAGCATGAGCAGCACAACGGTGCTTCCGCCCGGCGGCAAATGGGCTGATCTGGCCTTGCGCAGCGCCTCGGCCTTGGTGCTTATGCCAGTCGCCCTCTATAGTGTCTGGCAGGGGGGAATCTGGTTTCAGATATTCCTGGGCGTGCTTGCGGTGTTGATGGCCCATGAATGGGTGGCCATCGTTCACGGCGGCAATATGCGCAGCCTTGCCCTGCATGTTCTGGCTGGCCTTTGCGGCGTCTTTGTCACCACCGCACAAGGGTTGGATGCGGCCAGTGCGGCGATCCTCGTGGTCTGGCTGTGCAGTGTTTTGCAGTGGGTGATGAATGCCGGAACCAGCAGCATCTGGTCGCTGTTTGGCGTTTTCTATATTGGCTTGCCCATGGTGGCTTTTGTACTTCTGCGTGAAGATGGCGCGCTTGGGTTATGGGCGGTTTTGTGGTGCTTTATCATCGTCTGGGCGGCAGATATCAGCGCCTATTTTTCGGGCCGCACCATTGGCGGGCCCAAGCTGGCGCCGCGCTTGTCGCCCAAGAAAACCTGGGCAGGCTTGGTTGGGGCAATGGCGGGTGCGGCCCTTGCCTCCAGCATTTTTGCCTGGGCGTTGGGCCTGAACATGTCTGTGCTGGCACTTCTGGCCTGCATCCTGACGCTGGTGGAACAGGCCGGAGACATTCTCGAAAGCGCCCTGAAGCGCCGCTACAGCGTTAAAGATTCAGGCAATTTCATCCCCGGCCATGGCGGCGTTTTGGACCGGGTGGACGGGTTGATCGCTGTGGTTTTCGCGGCTGCGATCATTGGATTTGGGCATCAGGCCGGCAACGCCGCGCCGGGGCTTTTGCACTGGTAACCATATTGCCCGATTGTTGACTCATTCACAGCGTTTTGTAGTTAAAAATCAGTTAAATTCTGATTTAAACACTACAAACTGATGCGGGGAGTTAAGTTGATATGCAGGCAGCGTTGAGTATTCCGGGAGTGATGGTGGTGTTCTCAATTCTCGCCTATTTGCTGGCCATTCTGGTGATCGTGTTCATTCACGAAATGGGCCATTTTCTTGTCGGGCGCTGGTGCGGTGTTCGGATCGAGGCCTTTTCGCTGGGCTTTGGCAAAGAAATCTGGGGCTTCAACGACAAGCATGGCACGCGCTGGAAGTTCTGTTGGATTCCCATGGGGGGTTACGTGAAGTTTGAAGGTGATGCGAATGCGGCCAGCATGCCGGATTTCAGCGCCACACACTCACCCACCTCGCTGCCCGGCGCCAAGCTATGGAAGCGGTTCTTGATTGTGGCCGCTGGCCCGGTTGCCAATTTCCTCCTCGCCATTGCGATCTTCACTTCGGCCTATATGTTTGTGGGCTCGCCTGTGAATGAGCCGCGCGTGGATGATGTTTTGGCCGGAAGTGCAGCAGAGCAAGCAGGGCTCAAAGCCGGTGATTTCATCCGCAGCATTGACGGTGCGCCAATCAGCAGCTTCGGCGACATTCAAGATGCAATGCTGCTGCATGGTGAAGAGCCCATCGCGCTCGTGATTGATCGGGCAGGGCAGATGCAAGACATCACACTCACGCCAAAATTTGCCGAGGTTGACGATGGCTTTGGCGGCAAGGTCATGAAAACCCAAATCGGGATCAAGCATGATGGCAAGCTGGATCCGCAAAGCAATGTCAAATCCGGCCCCGTGGACGCGGTTGCAAAAGCTTCGCATCAAACATGGCTGATGGTCGAAACCACCTTGCGTTATATCGGTAAGGTTTTCCAAGGTACCGAAAGCGCCAACCAGCTGCATGGCCCGGTGGGCGTTGCAAAAGTTGCGGGCGAAGCAGCCGTACAGGGCCCGTGGACTTTCATTGCCTTCATCGGCTTCATCAGCGTTTCCATCGGCCTCGTTAACCTTTTCCCAATCCCAATATTAGATGGTGGTCATCTGCTGTTCTATATCGTGGAGGCCGTGATTGGCCGCCCGGTAAGCCCGGCGGCGCAGGAATGGAGTTTCCGCATCGGCCTGACAGCGATTCTCATGCTCGTTGTGTTGGTCACCGTGAATGACATTCCAATCTTGCGCGGGCATTGAATTATTTACGAAATTATGAGCGCGCAAGAGGCCATTTTGCGCGTTTTGTAGGGGGCAAAAAATGGGGCGATGTTTCATTTGCAATCGCACCCGAAATGGTTAAAACGGCGCTGGTTCGGCGGTGAATCCGCAGGGTACGGCTTTGGTGTTTGAGATTGCAATTGATGCGTAAAAAATTCGGCCTCATCGGCCTCCTTGTGTTGGCGTTGAATGTGGCCCTGCCAGTTATGGCGGGGCTTGTTGTGTTTGCACCCCAAGTGATGGCCGCTGCCAATGGCGTTATCATTGAAGGCAACCAGCGCGTTGAGCGCGAAACCGTCTTGTCCTACCTGCAGTTCGGCCCCAATGAGGCGGCAACTCCAGAGAAGATTGACGCCTCCATCAAGGCTCTGTTCCAGACTGGCCTGTTCTCTGACGTGAAGATTGACCGTCGCGGTGGCAACATCGTGATTCACGTTGTTGAGAACCCGATGATCAACATGGTGAATTTCGAAGGCAACAGCGAGATTGATGACGAGACTTTGCAAAAGGAAGTCGAAGTTCACCAAAGCATGATCTACACCAAGGCACGCGTGCAATCTGACACCCGCCGTGTGCTAGAGCTTTATCAATCCAAGGGCTTTTACAATGTGAAGGTGGATCCCAAGCTGATCCGCCAGTCCGACAATCGCGTCAACGTTGCGTTTGAAATTTCTGAAAACGGCAAGACTGAAATTGCCGATATCAATTTCATCGGCAACAAGTCGATCAGCGCAGACCGTTTGCGCGCCGCCATGGTGACGAAAGAAAAAGCCTGGTGGAACATTTTCGGCCACAACACCACCTATGACGCTGACCGCCTGGAATATGATAAGGAACTGATCCGCCGCTTCTACTTGAAGAACGGTTATGCCGATGTACAGGTCACCAATGCCGAGGCACATCTTAAGCCCGACGGCAGCTCATTTGAAATCACCATCACCATTGATGAAGGCCCGCGCTACAATGTGGCCGATGTTGCCGTGAATGTCGGCACCGCCAATCTCAATGCTGAGTCGCTCAAACGCAAGGTGAGGACCGGCGTGGGCGACACTTATGATGCCTCTAAGGTTGACAAGACTGTTGAGAATTTGACGCTGGATGCGTCTGATCAGGGCTTCACTTTCGCCAAGGTTGACCCCAAGGTGGACCGCAATGCTGATGGCAAGACGGTCAACATCACTTACAATATCACCGAAGGCACGCGCGCCTATGTTGAGCGCATCGACATCGTGGGCAACAGCCGCACACGCGATGAAGTGATCCGCCGCGAGCTGCGCCTTTATGAAGGTGACGCGTTCAACCGCACGCTGATTGAACGCGCCCGCCGCCGCCTGACAGCTTTGGATTTCTTTGCGAAGATTGAATTCAAGGAACAGCAGGGTTCGGCACCAGACAAGGTGATCGTGATTGTCGATGTTCAGGAAAAGTCCACCGGCTCGCTCACGTTCTCGCTGGGCTATTCCACCACGCAGGCCGTTGTGGGTTCGGTTCAGTATTCGGAGCGCAACCTCTTTGGCATGGGCCTGCAACAAAGCCTGGGCACCAGCCTGAGCTGGACCAACCAGTCCGTGAACTATTCGTTCACCGACCCCTATTTCATGGGTTCGCCGCTTTCGGCTGGTTTTGACATCTTTGCCAACAACACCGATAATCAGGCGTCTTCTGCCTATACCTCCACGCAATATGGCGGCGCATTGCGCACCGGCTTCAAGCTGGATGAGTTCCAGTCCGTCAACTTCAAATATGGCATGGCCTTTCGCCGCATTTCTGGCGTTGACCCGACGGCTGCGGCTCCGGCTGTGTTGGCCGAACAGGGCACAAGCTGGAAGAATTTCATAGGCGCGGGTTATATCTATGATGACCTCGACAACCCCAACCTGCCAACCTCGGGCCTGCGCGCCCTGTTGAACACAGAACTGGCCGGCCTAGTGGGGGATGCCCAATATGGCAAAGTGGAGGGCAAGGTCTGGTATTTCATTCCATTGTTGGATGACCAGGTGGTTGTGAAGCTGGAAGCCACAGGCGGCCATATTCAATCCTTCGGCAATGAAATCAACTTGCAGGACAAGTTCTTCAAAGGTGCTGACAGCTTCCGCGGCTTCTCACCGGGCGGCGTTGGCCCCAAGCAAACGGGCAACAATGGCAGCCTCTATTCCATCGGCGCCAAGGACTATGCCATCGGCACGGTGGAGGCCAACTTCCCGCTGGGCCTGCCTGAAGCCTTTGGTATCTCGGGCGCGGTGTTCTCGGATTTCGGCACAGTGTTTAACGCAGGCAGCGTTCCTGTCTTGGGTGGTGGCCCCGGTTGCGGTACAGCTTTGCCTGGCTGCGCCGTCTTTGATTCAACCCAAGTCCGCCTTTCCGTCGGTGCTGGCATCGTGTGGCAATCGCCCTTCGGCCCATTGCGCCTCGATTGGTCTTACCCGATCTTGAAAGCGCCAACCGACGACGTGATGAACTGGCGATTCTCGATCGGCACGCGCTTCTAGACCAGCGCCACATGAACAGTTACAAGGGGCGGGAGTTTTCCGCCCCTTTTCATTTGAGGACTGCATGACCGAAGCTACCCCCGCGCCAAAAAAATCCATCGACATCCTGCGCATCATGCAACTTCTGCCGCATCGCTATCCCTTCCTGCTGGTTGACAAGATGATTGAAATGGATGGCGAGCAATCCGGCATTGGCATCAAGAATGTCACGATGAATGAACCCTTTTTTCAGGGCCACTTCCCCAGCCGCCCGGTGATGCCTGGCGTGCTGCTGGTGGAAGCCATGGCTCAGACAGCAGGCGCGCTGGTGCTGGAGCATCACGCCGAACACGCGGGCAAACTGGTATTCTTCACCTCCATCGACGGCGCAAAATTCCGCAGGCCTGTAGGGCCGGGGGATACTGTTCATTTCCACGTAAAGCTGTTGGCCAAGCGCCCGCCGATTTACAAGTTTTCAGCAATCGCAATGGTTGACGGCAAGAAAGTTGCCGAGGCCGAAATTGGCGCTTCATTGATCGACGCGAAGTAGCGGGGCCACGTCCCCAACATCAAGTCGCCGGAAGGACGGAAACGATCAGATGCGAAAGGCCTGATCTAGCGTTTTCCAACCGCTACATAATTCCGCTTCGTCGGGCCTACATAGAGCTGGCGTGGGCGGCCGATCTTCTGGGCTGGATCGTCGATCATTTCCTTCCACTGCGAAATCCACCCCACGGTTCGCGCCACGGCAAACAGCACGGTGAACATTGAAGTGGGGAAGCCCATGGCCCGTAGAATGATGCCGGAATAGAAATCCACATTCGGATAAAGTTTGCGCTCAATGAAATAGGGATCAGACAGCGCCACTTTTTCCAGCGCCCGTGCCACATCGAGCAGCGGGTCATCCTTTACACCCAAGGCCCCAAACACTTCATGGGCTGAAGCCTGCAGGATTTTGGCGCGCGGGTCATAGTTCTTGTACACACGGTGCCCAAAGCCCATCAGGCGCACATTGGAATTCTTGTCTTTCACGCGTTCAATAAAGGCCGGAATCTTGTCCACCGTGCCAATCTCTTCAAGCATTTTCAGCGCGGCTTCGTTGGCACCACCATGGGCTGGGCCCCACAGGCAGGCAATCCCGGCGGCGATGCAGGCGAATGGATTGGCGCCGGATGAGCCTGCCATACGCACTGTCGAGGTGGAAGCATTCTGCTCATGGTCAGCATGCAGCGTGAAGATGCGGTCC